>JBMHCM010000100.1:0-16762 GCA_049889915.1 Parvibaculales bacterium | reverse complement strand
CGCCGCCAGCGCCATGCGGGCGCGCATCGCATAAGGACAACGGCGAAAACTATAAAGCAGCGGCGTCATCGGCTTTCGCCAATATGTTTTTCACCGCGTTTGGCAGCCAAACGCATTTGCTTTTGCCGCTCACGAAAGCGGGCGCGGTCAGCCTCGCTGCGGCTGTCGATACAATGCAGGCAAGAGACGCCGGGCTCATAGCTGTTGAGCTGTTTATCTTCTTCGGCCAATGGCATGCGGCAGGCATGGCACATATCATAGTCGCCCTCGGCCAGACCATGGGTGACCGACACACGCTCATCAAAGACAAAGCAATCGCCCTGCCAGCTGCTGTCGGCTTCATCAACCTCTTCGAGATATTTCAATATGCCGCCTTGCAGGTGGAAAATATTTTCATAGCCTTGGCCGACCAGATAGGCGGTGGATTTTTCGCAGCGAATGCCGCCGGTGCAAAACATGGCGATGTTTTTCGGCTTTTCCTCAAGCTGCGCCAAATAATTATCCACCCATTCAGGGAACTCGCGAAAGCTCTCGGTCTTCGGATCAACCGCGCCGTCAAATGTGCCGATGGCGACCTCATAGGCATTGCGCGTATCAATAACCAGCGTATCCGGATCCGCAATCAGCGCGTTCCACGCCTCCGGTTTGACATAAGTGCCGACCGCGCCGACCGGATCAATATCCGGCTGGCCCATGGTGACGATCTCCTGCTTCAACCGCACTTTCATGCGATAAAAAGCAGGCTCCGCAGCGAAGCTGAAATTCGGCTGAATATCGGCAAGGCGCGCATCGGCCGCAAAAGCCTGCATCAATGCGGTGATGGCGGCATGGCTGCCGCAAACCGTTCCGTTAATGCCCTCGCGGGCCAGCAAAATCGTGCCAAGAATGCCGTGCTTTTTGCAATGCGTCAGCAGGCCGGGCTGAATCGCCTCGAAATCCTCCAGCGCCACGAATTTATACAGCGCTGCCACAACAATCGGCGTGTCAGCGGGAGGATGGGGAATCTCTATCGTCATGCCGCTCTTTTAGTATCCCACCGCCCTGTCGTCAAAGCCTCTGGAGAAGTCAGCCGCCCCCTCAAGGCGGCCGTCCTCGTGAAGCAAAATGGCCTCGACGCGGCCAAGGCTCCATTTGAAATGCGGCCATGGGTAAAGCCGATGCCCACGCGCTTGCAGCCCGCGCAGATTTGACAGGCTCATCGTGCCTTTTTCCAGCATCACCACATCGGGCTGCCATTGGCTGTGGCTTTTGCGGGCATGCACGGCTTGCTGCGCGCTCATGTCGAAATCGATGATGTTCATAACCATTTGAAACACGCTTGTGATGATGGTGGCGCCGCCCGGCGTGCCGAGCACGGCTTTCAGCTCACCGTCTTTTTCAATAATGGTCGGCGTCATGGAAGACAGCATGCGCTTGCCCGGTGCGATGGCGTTTTTGTCATTGCCCAAAAGCCCGAACTGGTTGGCGTGGCCCGGCTTGATGGAAAAATCATCCATTTCATTATTGAGGAAAAAGCCCGCGCCGCGCACCACCAGCTTGGCGCCATACATGCCGTTCAGCGTGGTGGTGATGGCCACCGCATTGCCGGCCGCATCGACAATCGAGAAATGCGTCGTCTCGGCGCTCTCAATCGCCGTCACCAAGCCGGGCTTGATGGTGCTGCTGTCGGTTTTTGCTTCCATGCTGATATTGGCATTGCGCCGCGCAATATAGGCGGGGTCAGTCAGGCCTTTTATGTCGACCTCGACAAAATCAGTATCGCCCAAATGGGTGGCGCGGTCGGCATAGCTGCGCCGCTCCAGTTCGGTCATCAGATGAATATGCGCCGCCGTATTATGCCCCAAAGCGGCGATGTCATATTTTTCCGCGCCCTGCAAAAGCTGCGCCAGCACCACCCCGCCGGAGCTGGGCGGCGGCATGGAAATAATGTCGTACCCGCGATAAGAAAAACGGATGGGGTCGCGCCACACCGCCTCATAGGCGGCAAGGTCTTGCAGCGAAATCAGGCCGCCCCCGGCCATCATTTCCTCGACAATCAGGTCAGCCGTTTCGCCCTTGTAAAAGCCATCGCGGCCCTGCATGGCGATGCGCTGCAGCGTGTGCGCAAGGGCCGGAAATTTAATTCGCTCGCCTTCTCTCCATTTGGCATCGGGGCCGCCCTCTTTCAGCACGACGGGGCGAAAGCGGTTAACGGCGGCAAAATCTTTTTGAAAGCGGTTGAACTCACGCGCCGCTTTTTCGGTCAGCACAAAGCCGTCTTGCGCCAAATTAATGGCCGGGCGAATAAGCGTATCCCACGCCACGCTGCCGAAACGCGCATGCAGCGCCTCCATACCGGCCACGCTGCCCGGCACGCCGACCGCCAATGGCCCTTTCAGGCTGAGCCCCTTAATCACCTTGCCGTTGTCATCGAGATACATATCGGCCGAGGCTTTAAACGGCGCGCGCTCGCGGAAATCCAGCGTGCCGCTGTCGCCATCGGCCGTGCGGTAAACCGTAAAACCGCCGCCACCTATATTGCCGGCCTGCTGATACACCACGGCGAGGGCGAAATTGACCGCCACCGCCGCGTCAAACGCATTGCCGCCATTTTTCAGCACTTCGGCGCCCACCTCGCTGGCCAGAAAATGCGCCGAAACGACCATCGCCTCATCGCCATAAACACCCTTGGGGGCGAGCCGCCAATCATGTCTGATATGCACATACTGCAAATGCAAAAACGGGCCGATGAGCATCAGCACGCTCATATAAATGACGGCCAGAGCGGGGGCGCGCGCGGATACAGGGGCGGATACGGGCATAGAAACTCCTCCAATGGCACAACAGGCTAGCCAGCCCGGCCCCAGAGTCAATCGGAGAGAGTCAAGGCGACAGCGCAGCTTCCTTTGCGCAACATCACACATGTGACCGGCTGTCCCTTGCCCTTGCCCCTCTACCGCACTACCATTTTATCCAAACAGGGAGAATGATGATGAGTGCAGCAGAAAAGATGTATCCGGGCCATGAGAAGTATAGTCGGCTGTTTACGCCGCTGGATTTGGGCCATACCACGCTGAAAAACCGCTCCATCATGGGCTCCATGCATACCGGCCTTGAAGAATTGCCCGACGGGTTCGAGCGCATGGCGGCCTATTATGCCGAGCGTGCAGCAGGCGGCGTTGGCATGATAATTACCGGCGGCATTGCCCCCAACCCTGAGGGCGGTATGACGGTGAAAGACGCTGACGGTAATGAGTTGTTCGCCGCCTCCAAGCTGCAAAATGAGCGCGAGGTGGAAGGCCACGCCATTGTAACCAAAGCGGTGCATGATGCAGCGCCCGATTGCAAATTCGTTATGCAAATTCTGCATATGGGGCCGCTGGCTTATAATGATATGGCGGTTGCGCCCTCGCCCGTAAAATCGCGCATTGGCGCCTTTGCCCCGCAAGAACTGGACGAGGCGGGCATTGAAAAACAAATCGCCGACCACGCCCATTGCGCCGCCATGGCCAAAAAGGCCGGTTATGACGGGGTGGAGATTATCGGTTCGGCGGGGTATTTGCTGTCGACTTTCTTGGTCGAAAAAACCAATCAACGCACCGATAAATGGGGCGGTACTTACGAAAACCGTATGCGCTTTCCGCTGGAAGTGGCGCGCCGCTGTCGCGAGGCGGTCGGCGATGATTTCATCATCATCTTCCGCATCGCCGCCATGGATATGCTGCAAGGTGGCATGAGCTGGGACGAAGTGGCCGAGCTGGCCCGCGAGCTTGAGAAAGTCGGCGTGTCGATCATCTCCACCCATTTCACCTGGCATGAAAGCGCCGTGCCGACCATCGCCACCATGGTGCCGCGCGCTGCGTTTACCTCCGTCACCGGTCGGGTGCGCAAGGAAGTATCGATTCCGGTCATCACCTCCAACCGTATCAACATGCCGCAAGTGGCCGAAGATGTGCTGGCGGCAGGTGAAGCCGACCTTGTTTCCATGGCGCGGCCGATGCTGGCCGACAGCCAATTCATGAACAAAGCGGCAGAAGACCGCGCCGATGAGATTAACACCTGCATTGCCTGCAATCAGGGCTGCCTTGACCACACATTTGGCGGCAAGACGACAAGCTGTCTGGTCAATCCGCGCGCCTGCCATGAAACGCTGTTGAAATATGAGCCGACAAATGCGCCCAAGCATATTGCCATTGTTGGAGCCGGGCCTGCCGGCCTGGCCTATGCCGTCACGGCGGCTGAGCGCGGCCATAAGGTGACACTGATTGATGCGGCGGATGAGATTGGCGGGCAGTTCAATCTCGCCAAACTGGTGCCGGGCAAGGAAGAGTTTTACGAAACGCTGCGCTATTATGGCCGGATGATTGAAAAGCTCGGCATTGAGCTGAAACTCAACACTTATGCCGATGCCGACATGCTGGCCGCGGGCGGCTATGACCATGTGGTCGTCGCCACCGGCATTAGCCCGCGCGTGCCCGATATTGAAGGCATCAGCCACGAAAAAGCCGTCAGCTATGTGGATGTGCTGAAAGGTAAAAAGCCGGTCGGCAAGCGCGTCGCCATTATGGGTGCAGGCGGCATCGGCTTTGATGTCGCCGACACCATCTCGCATGACGGCCCGTCGGGCGCGCTCGACAAAGCCGTCTTCACCAAAGAATGGGGCGTTGATTTTGAAAACCATCCGCGTGGCGGCGTTACCGGCATTGAGCCGCAAGTGGCCAGTGCCGATCGCGAGATTTTTCTGATGCAGCGCAAAGAAACCTCGGTCGGTAAAGGGCTGGGCAAAACCACCGGCTGGACGCACCGCCTGACGCTGCAACGGCGCGGCGTCAAGATGATGAATGCCATTGAGTATCGCAAAATCGACGATGCCGGCCTGCATATTACGGCTAATGGCCAGCCGGATATTCTCGACGTCGATACGGTGATTATTTGCGCCGGGCAAGAACCCTTGCGCGACTTGTTCGACACGCTGGAGGCCAAGGGCGTTTCAGCCGAATTGGTCGGCGGTGCGTTTGAGGCCGCGGAGTTGGACGCCAAAGCGGCGATTAAACAAGCGTCAGAACTGGCGGCTGCGATTTAGTCAGTTGGTGCACTCGATATTCAACTGTCCTGCCAGACCGGCACTGCGGTGCACCTCAATGGCTTGATATTCGGCAGATGCAATCATTTGCGCCATGGCGGCACGTGAAGGGTATTTGGCAATGGCGACGACATCCCAAAGCTCCTCAACTTCACCGAGCATCAGACGCTCAACCTGACCGAAAAAGGTCATTTCCCCACCCAATCCGGCGATGATTTTATTTACTTCAGCACCGTATAACGCATAGGCCTCAGCTCCACTCATTGCTTTACCATGCAGTTCATGGCTTTCCGGATAGGCGGCTTTGTCTCGGAACTTCAACAAATTAACCATGGAAATCGGCTTGCCATGGGGATCATCGCCAAACTCTTCCAACTGCTTGGGGCTTGGCACTAAGGCATTTTTCACTTTCATTGCATGTCTCCCTTTTTGTCAGGCTAAAAAGGCATGACGGGGCTGTCAATCGGGTGTAAAACGAGGCAAATTTAAGCGCGACGTTTTTTCATCTCAGAGGGACTGAAAACCCGCCGCTTTGCGTTATATTAAGTCAAAATGACAGAGCAGGAAGACCCCGGTATGGAATTCGACCCGGAAAACCACGACACGCAACCTATTGTGACGCGTAAACGCTTTCGTTTGCCGCTCAATCGCTCCATCCTCACCTCCATCGCCGCCTTTGCCGCCTTGATTGTTTGGTTGGGCAGCGGTGTGATGTCCGACAATGCCGCGCCGGTAGAAGCCGCCGTGCCGCTGAAAGCCAAGGGCGCCGAAGCGCCGCGTTTTTCAGTCGTGGTGGAGGAGCTGATAGCCACCCCGCACACCAACCGCATCACCCTGCAAGCGCGCACCGAAGCCGATAAGGTGGTGACGGTCGCGGCAGAAACCGGCGGCACGATTGCCAAATTGCCGGTCGATAAAGGGGCTTTTGTGCAAGCCGGACAGGTGCTGTGCAGCATTGATGTCGGCGCGCGACGGGCCAATGTCGAGCAAGCCCGCGCCGCCCGCGATGCCCGCCGTATTGAATATAATGCAACCAAACGTTTGAACGCCAAAGGCCACGCCTCGAAAAGCCAGCTGGCCGGCTCAAAAGCGGCTTTCGATGCAGCTGTTGCCAATGTAAAGGCCGCATTGGTGGAATTGGAGCGGACGCAAATCAAAGCGCCGTTTGACGGCATTCTCGACCGTCAACCGGTGAAAATCGGCGAATATGTCAGCCCCGGCAAACCATGCGGCACGATTATCGACAAAGACCCGCTATTGGTGGTCGGCCATATTGCCGAAAACCAAGTTAGCCAAGTTTCTGTCGGTGCCAAGGGCAGCGCCACGCTGGCCACCGGTGAAACCGTATCCGGCATGGTGCGCTATATCGCCGAAACGCCGAATATGGCCACGCGCACTTTCCGCATTGAGTTGGAAGTTGCCAATAAGGATTTGACCCTGCGCGACGGCATTAGCGCTGAAATGGACCTGCAGGCCGGTGAGGTTTTGGCGACCCGTATTCCGCAAAGCATTTTGACGCTGGGCGATAATGGCAAGCTGGGCGTGCGCGTGGTTGACGGCAATAAAGTGGCCTTCCGCCCGGTATCAGTGATTGCCGATGACGCAGACGGCGCTTTGGTGGTCGGTCTGGCGGCCCGTGAATTAGTGATTACCCGTGGCGGCGAATATACGCGCGACGGCCGTGAAGTTGATTTTGATGTGCAGGAAACCGCACAAAATGCGGTCAACCCAATGGAAACGACACAATGATGTATCGCTTTATCAGCGGCGCCATTTCGCGCAGCCGCGCCGTTTTGACCATTTTGGTCGCGCTGCTGATGGGCGGCCTGACCTCCTACACCACACTGCCGCGTGAGGCTGACCCGGATATCCCTATCCCGATTATTTATGTCGGCGTGGTGCTACCGGGCATTTCGCCGTCTGACGCCGAGCGGCTGCTCGTCAAGCCGATGGAATTGGAATTGCGGACCCTGACCGGTTTGAAAGAAATGCGCTCCATCAGTTCGCAAAATTTCGGCGCGGTAATCCTGGAATTCGATGTCAGCTTCGACAAAGACCAGGCCATGCTCGATGTGCGCGAGAAAATGGATCAGGTGCAGTCGGAACTGCCGGACGATGCGGAAGAGCCTGACATTCGTGAATTTAACGCCGGTCTGTTTCCGGTCATTATGGTCAATCTGACCAGCACCGGCTCTGAACGCGAGCTTTATACTTACGCGAAAAAGCTGAAGGAAGAAATTACCGGCATGCCGGCCGTGCTGGAAGCCAAGCTTATCGGCCATCGCGAAGAAGTGCTGGAAGTGATTATCGACCCGCGCGCCATGGAAAATTACAACATCACCGCCGGTGAGTTGTACAACACGCTGACCCGCAACAACCAGCTGGTACCGGCCGGCAGCATTGAAAGCGATGGCGGTCGGTTTGCCCTCTCCGTGCCGGGGCTGATTGAAAATGCTGAAGACGTCTATCAATTGCCGATTAAGACGCAAGGCGACGCGGTTGTTCGGCTTAGCGATATTGCTGATATTCGCCGCAGCTTTAAGGACCAGCAGGTCAGCGCGCGGTTTAATGGCGAGCCGACCATCTCCATTGAGGTGACCAAACGGCTGGGCGCCAATATTGTCGACACGACTTATAAAGTGCGCGAGTTGACAAAAGCCTTCACCGCCGGTTGGCCGGAAAACATTGTCGTCGATTTTTCATCCGACATCTCCAGCTTCATTTTTGAAATGCTCGGCTCTTTGGAGATCTCCATTTCCAACGCCATTTTGCTGGTGATGATTTTGGTTATTGCCGCGCTGGGCTTGCGCTCGGCGCTGCTGGTCGGCCTGTCCATCCCAACCTCCTTCTTGGTCGGCTTTTTGATTGTTGACCTGATGGGCATGACGCTGAACATGATGATTATGTTCGGCTTTATTCTGTCAGTCGGTATCCTCGTCGATGGGGCGATTGTCGTGGTCGAATATGCCGACCGTAAAATGGCTGAAGGGCTGAACCGCAAAGAGGCCTATGCCATGGCCTCGTCGCGCATGTTCCTGCCGATTTTATCCTCCACCGGCACAACATTGGCGGCCTTTGGCCCGATGCTGTTCTGGCCCGGTGTGAGCGGCAAATTCATGTCTTATCTGCCGATTACGGTGATCATTCTGCTCACCGCCTCGCTGTTTACGGCGATGATTTTCTTGCCCGTCGTTGGCGGGCTTATCGGCAAGTCTGAGCAAGTGGGCGATGAAACCTTGTCCAGCCTGGCCGGAGACAAGAAAATCAATGTGAAAGAAGTCAAAGGCATGACCGGGCGCTATTTGCGCTTCTTGAAAATGTGCATGAACTGGCCGCTGGCAACGGTCAGTGTCGCTGCCGCCATTTTGGTTGTCGTCGTGATGTTGTATGGCCGCTATGGCGCCGGTGTTGAGTTTTCAACCGATATTGAACCCTATCAGGCCAATGTGATTGTCAAAGGCCGAGGCAATTTATCGGTAGACGAAGCCGACCGCGCCACCAAATTGGTAGAGCGTATTGTGCTGGAAACGCCGGGCATCAAATCAGCCTTTGCACAGGCCGGGCCGACGCTTGGCGGCGGTGACGGTTCACGCAATATGGGGGATGGCGAATTGCCGGCCGATATGATCGGCATGATCCGTATTGAGTTTACCCATTTCACCACCCGCCCACCGGCCACGCAAATCATGAAAGATATTACCGAGCGCAGCCGTCGCTTTGCCGGCATTGAGGTTGAGGTCAAAGAACGCGAGCAAGGGCCGCCAACAGGCAAGGGCATTGAGGTGGAAATCAGCGGCCAAGATTTGGGCGATTTGACGGCCATGGCCGAGCGCATCAAAGCCTATTTCCGCCAGCGCGATGACATGTATGCCGAAATTGAAGACACGCTGCCCCTGCCCGGTATTGAATGGAGCATGGCGGTTGACCGCGAAGCGGCCGGTCGCTTCCAAGCCGATATTTTGACGCTGGGCAATGTGGTGCAGCTGGTGACCAATGGTATTTTGGTAGGCCACTACCGCCCTGACGATAGCGATGATGAGATTGAGATTCGCGCCCGCTATCCGAATGATGCGCGCTCTTTCGACCAGCTTGACCAGTTGCGGGTGCTGACACCGGCCGGCAATGTGCCGATCAGCAATTTCGTGACGCGTGAGCCAATTCAAAAGCGCGACAGCATCAGCCGCGTTGACGGCCGTCGGATTTTGGAAGTCAAAGCAGGCATGACCATCAATCCGGAAACCGGTCTGGAATATTTGGCGACCGATTTGGAAAACGACTTCCTGCAGTGGATTGAAACGCAAGACATTCCGGCCGGCACTTATGTGCGCTTGCGCGGCGCCAATGAAGAGGCGGCTGCCGCTGCCGACTTCCTCGGCAAGGCGATGATTGCCTCCCTGCTGCTGATGTTCATCATCCTGTTGATGCAGTTCAACAGCCTGTATTGCACCATGCTGACGCTCTCCACCGTAATTTTGTCGACCATTGGTGTGCTGCTGGGCATGGTGGTGACTGGGCAAACCTTCTCGGTGATTATGACCGGCACCGGCGTGGTCGCTCTGGCCGGTATTGTGGTCAATAACTCGATTGTGTTGATCGACACTTATCAACGCCTGCTGGCCACCGGCATGGACAAGGTGGATGTGGTGTTGAAAGCCGCCGGTCAGCGTTTGCGGCCCATTTTGCTGACCACCATCACGACGATGATTGGTCTGTTCCCCATGGCCATTCAGGCCTCGGTTGATGTGTTTAACCGCACCGTGCAAATGGGTGAGCCGACCGCCGCTTGGTGGGTGCAATTATCGACGGCGATTATTTTCGGCCTCGGCTTCTCAACCTTGCTGACGCTGGTATTGGTGCCGGTATTGCTGACCCTGCCTGATAATTTGCGGCAGCGTTTTGCTTCACTGCCAGGCGTTGATAGTTTGCGTGAGACAATGGCGCGGCGTAACACACCGGCTGAATAAGCCGGCTTACGCAGCCGCCATGTGACGGCGATAGCTGAGCCAGCTAAACGGCAATGCGATGTAATATGCCAAACTGATGCAGGTCAACGTCACCCATGGGAAAGTGAACAGCATAACGGCGGTAAAGCCGATCATCAGCATGAGCGGTAACACAAGGCTGCGACGAATGGTGTTCAGCCCCTTGCCGGAAAAAGTCGGGAAATTAGAGACCATCAGTGCACCGACCAGCACCGTATTGGCCATAATCAGCGGAATGGCATCGCGCGTATCCATCAGCCCGCCGATTTCGAGATAAAGCGGCAGCATCACCAAGCCACCGGCTGACGGCGACGGCACACCGACAAAAAACTTGTTTTTCCAAGCCGGACGATCGGCTTCTTCCATATCGACATTAAAGCGCGCCAAGCGCAGCGCGCAGCACACGCTGAACAACAAGATAACCGCCCAACCAATGCGGCCGGTCGATTGCAGCGCCCAAAGATAAACCACAAGCACCGGCGCAATGCCGAAATTGACGAAATCAGACAACGAATCCAACTGCGCACCAAGCGGGCTTTCGGCCTTCAACAGGCGCGCCAAACGGCCGTCAAACGCGTCAAGAAAACCGGCCAGCACAATGCAGAACACGGCCAGCTCAAAATTACCGTTCAGGCCTTGGCGAAAAGCGGTCAGACCCAGGCACAGCGCCAGCAAGGTGACGCCATTGGGCACCAAACGACGCAGCGGGAATTGCCGTTCAGACGGCTTTTCGGCTTTCGTTTGCTGCTTGCCGCCGGTCGGCTTTTTGCTTTGCTTGGTGGCCATGGTCTTGCTTCTTTAGCTTGTCAGCGTGTCGCGTTTCTTCTCGCGCGACTTCATATCGGCCAGCACGGTTTCGCCCGCTACGGCTGATTGCCCGATGGCGACACGCGGCACAGTGCCTTTCGGCAAATACACATCGCAGCGGCTCCCGAACCGAATAAGGCCGAAGCGTTCACCGGCGTGCATTTCTTGCTCTTCATGGGCGAAGCACAAAATACGCCGCGCCACCATACCGGCAATCTGCACAACGACAATCTGCTTGCCGTCCTCGGTTTCGACCAATAGCGATTGCCGCTCATTGGCTTCCGCCGCTTTGTCCAAATCGGCGCTGAGAAACTGCCCCGTGCGATATAATGATTTCAGCACCGTGCCGGTTACCGGCATGCGGTTAATGTGGCAGTTGAATACATTCATAAACACCGAGATGCGCGGCATTGGTTCATCACCCAAGCCCAGCTCCGGCGGCGGCACGGCATCGGTAATCATATTGACCACACCATCGGCCGGTGAAATGACCAAGCCTTTTCGTTGCGGCGTCACACGAGCCGGGTCGCGGAAGAACCACGCGCACCACAAGGTCAGGATGACACCAATCCAGCCCAGAATTTCGGCCACGAAAAACAGCAGCAAAGTTGCCACGGCAAAAATGCCGATAAAGCGGAACCCTTCCGGATGGATCGGAAACAAAACCGATTTCAATGCGCGCATAATAATCCCTTAAGCTTTGTGTTCCGGCTCGGCCGAAACACCGTCTTTATATAGTTTATACACCAGCGCATCTTTCAGCGCTTCAAAAGATGCCACCACAATATTGGCATTAACGCCAATGGTGCGCCAGCTATTGCCGCTCTCATCAACGCTTTCAATGGTCACGCGGGTCACCGCTGCGGTGCCGGTGTTCAAAATCCGCACCTTAAAATCGACCAATTTCATACCGGCAATATTGCCGGCATAGCGTTTCAAATCGGCGCGCAGCGCCGTATCCAGCGCATTGACCGGGCCATTGCCGCTGCCGGTGCCGGTCACCGTTTCGCCGTCAATCACCAGCGATACGGAGGCCTCTGACACGGTGGTGCCATTACCGTCATTGGTGATGTTGACGCGGTAGCCATCAACGTCAAAAAACGCCGGCAGCTGCTGCAATTCAGCCAAAGCCAGCAATTCGAAACTGGCGCCGACACCATCATAGCTATAGCCATCCAATTCGCGGTCTTTGACTTGCCGCAAAATCCGGTCAACCGCCGGGTCTTTGGCATCCACCGCAATACCGGCGGTTTTCAAACGGTCCAAAACATTGGATTTACCGGCCTGGTCGGATACCAAAATCGTCCGGCTATTGCCGACGCTTTCCGGCTTCACATGCTCATAGGTTGACGGATCTTTCATCACCGCTGACACATGAATGCCGCCCTTATGCGCAAAAGCCGAGGCGCCGACATAGGGCGCGTGGCGGTTTGGTGTGCGGTTGAGAATATCGTCCAACAGCAGCGATACATTGCGTACCTTCGGCAGGTCTTCCAATGCAATGCCGGTCTGATATTTATCGGCATAGCCCGGCTTCAGCAAAAGCGACGGAATGAGCGACACCAGATTGGCATTACCGCAACGTTCGCCCAGCCCGTTAATCGTGCCCTGCACTTGCCGCACACCGGCCTCAATGGCAGCCAAGGAATTGGCGACCGCATTTTCAGTGTCATTGTGGGTATGAATGCCCAGCCGGTCGCCGGGAATATGCTTGGCGACATCGCTGGCAATCTCGAACACTTCATCCGGCATGGTGCCGCCATTGGTGTCGCACAAAACCACCCAACGGGCTCCGGCCTCAATGGCAGCCTCGGCACAAGCCAGCGCATAATCGCGATTGGCCTTATAGCCATCGAAGAAATGCTCGCAATCGATCATTGCTTCCTTGTCATGCGCCAATACCGCCGTCACGCTGTCACGAATGCAGCCAATATTCTCTTCATTGGAAATGCCGAGCGCGACATCAACATGATAATCCCAACTTTTGGCGACCAGACAAACGGCGGCCGAAGAGGCGTTGACCACTTCCATAAAACCGGGGTCATTATCGGCACTGCGACCGGCCCGCTTGGTCATGCCAAAGGCGGTCAGCTTGGCACCGTTCAAGCTGCCCAAGGAATTGAAAAAATGACTGTCGGTCGGGTTGGCACCGGGATAGCCGCCTTCGACATAATCGACCCCCAACGCATCCAGCGCTTGCGCCAAGCGCATTTTATCGTCGACAGAAAAATCGACGCCGGCCGTTTGCTGGCCGTCGCGCATGGTGGTGTCAAAAATATACAGCCGCTGGCGCGCCACGATTACCCCTCATCCTTGCCTTGCTCATGACCTTGCTCTTGGCCCTGCAGTCGAGCACAGGCTTTATCATAGCCGATTAAGGGCAGCAAATGTTGCATTTCCGGACCATGCGCCTGGCCGGTCAGGGCCAGCCGCAGCGGCATAAATAAAGCGCGGCCCTTGCGACCGGTCGCCTCTTTCAAAGCAGAAGTCCATTGCGACCAGCTTGTATCATCCAGTGGCGCAGGCGGCAGCGCATCCAAAGCGGCGGCAATATAGTCAGCATCCTCGGCTTCAATCACCGCCGATACGGGGCCGTTAATTAGGTGTAAAATATCGGCAATATCGGCAAACTTGGTCAGATTGCCCTTTACGCTGTCCCAGAAACCCGGGCCTTGCGGCGCACCGAGCGCCTGCAGACGGTCAGACACCGCGTCATAGGGCATGTCGTGCAAAATGCGGGCATTGAGGCGGGTTACATCTTCAGCGTCAAAGCGGGCCGGGGCGCGCCCCAAGCGGGCCATATCAAAACCGGCAATCAAACTCGGCATATCCTGCACCGGCTCGACCGGATCGGCCGTGCCAAGGCGCGCAATCAAGCTGTTCAAGGCCATAGGTTCCACACCATCGGCGCGCATATCTTGCAAGCTCAACGACCCCAACCGCTTGGATAAGGCACTGCCATCGGCCGCCAGCATGAGCGAAAAATGCCCAAAGACCGGCGCCGTGCCGCCCAAGGCCTCGATAATTTCAATCTGCGCACCGGAATTGGTCACGTGGTCTTCGCCGCGAATGACATGGGTGATATTGGAATCAATATCATCAACCACGCTGGGCAGCGTATACAGCCATGAGCCGTCAGCGCGGCGAATAACCGGGTCAGACAGGCTGGCCGTTTCAATCTTCTGCTCACCGCGCACCATATCGGTCCAGACAATCGGATTGCCCGACAATTTAAAGCGATAATGCGGTGTGCGGCCTTCCGCTTCGTAGGCGGCAATTTGCTCGGCCGTCAGCTCCAGCGCCGCGCGGTCATAAACCGGCGGCTTGCCGCGCGCCAATTGCCGCTTGCGCTTGCGCTCCAGCTCATCGGGGGTTTCATAACAGGCATAAACCAGCCCTTGCTGTTTCAGCTTATCAAAGGCCGCCTCATATTTATCGAACCGCTCTGATTGCTTGAACGTTTCATCATGGATGAGGCCAAGCCACGCCAAATCAGCCTGAATGGCGTCAGCGTAAGCATCGGTTGACCGTGCCACATCGGTATCATCGAAACGCAAAATAAACTGGCCGTCCTGACCCTTGGCAAACAAATAGCAAAACAAGGCTGCGCGGGCATTGCCGACATGCAGCAAGCCGGTCGGGCTGGGAGCGAAACGGGTACGAACGGTCATAAGTCTCTCTTATTATACGGATTTGGCGCGCGCATCGCGGAAGCCATTGGTAATCGGATAGCGGCGGTCACGACCGAAATTGCGGTTACCGATTTTCGCGCCGGGCGCCGCCTGACGCCGCTTATATTCGGATATATACAGCAAATGCTCGATGCGTTTGACGGTTTCTGCATCATGGCCACGGGCAATAATATCATCGACACCGCGCTCATCTTCCACCAAAGCAAACAAAATATCATCCAGCACATCATAGGGCGGCAGGCTGTCTTCGTCTTTTTGGTCGGGCCGCAATTCGGCGCTTGGCGGCTTATCAATAATGGCGGTCGGAATAACCTCGCCGCTTGGCCCCAGCCCGCCCTGCGGCAGGTTTTCATTGCGCCAGCGCGACAGGGCAAATACTTCGGTTTTATAAATATCCTTAATCGGATTATAGCCGCCATTCATATCGCCATATAGCGTGGCATAGCCGACCGACACTTCGGACTTATTGCCGGTAGTCACCACCATGGCGCCGAATTTATTTGATACCGCCATCAGCAAGGTACCGCGCAAGCGTGATTGGATATTTTCTTCCGTCAAATCGGCATTGGTGCCTTTGAACAAATCGCCCAACGCCCCTTCAATCGCGTCAACCGGCTCAGCAATCGACACTTCATCGAACTTAATGCCCAGCTTGGTGGCACAATCTTCTGCATCATCAAGGCTGGCTTGGCTGGTATAGCGCGACGGCAGCATGATGCAATGCACGCGGTCCGCCCCCAGCGCATCGACCGCCATGGCGGCGCAAATAGCGCTATCAATGCCGCCGGACAGGCCAAGCAACACACCGGGAAACCGGTTCTTCTCAACATAATCGCGCAAGCCCTGCATAGCGGCGGTGTAAATATCGGCTAGCCCCTCATCGGTTTGGGCCGGCGCGGTTTGCGGCTGCAAGGTAAGGCCCGCATCATCGCCCTGCACGGACAGGATTTGCGTTTCCGCGCCCCAACCGATTTGTGCGGCAAGGCTGCCATCGCCATTGACGGCGAAACTATGGCCGTCAAACACCAACTCATCCTGCCCACCAAACTGATTGACGTAAATCAGCGGCAGACCGGTTTCCGTGGCGCGGGCGCGGGCATGGGCAAGCCGCTTTTCATGCTTGCCGCGCTCAAATGGCGAGCCGTTCGGTGAAATCAGCAATTCTGCGCCTTGCGCTTGCAAATGCTTGCAGACATCGGTGAACCAAATATCCTCGCAAATCGGCAGGCCGACGCGCAGACCGCGAAGCTCCACCGGCTGCGGCAGGACACCGGCATCGAACAAGCGCTTTTCGTCAAACACCGCATAATTCGGCAAATGCACTTTATGGCGTATCGCCGCTTGCCCGCCATCAGCTACCATCACGCTGTTATATAAGCGGCCGTTTTCAACGGTCGGCAGACCAAACACCAAGGCCGGACCGCCATCTGCCGTTTCGGCGACCAAACGGTCGGCTTCTTCTTGCACATGGGACAGAAAGGCGCGCTTCAGCACCAAATCTTCCGGCGGGTAACCGGTCAAAAACAACTCACCGGCGACCACAACATCGACATTAGCGGCGGCTTTTCGTGCAGCACGCAATAAATCGGCATTGGCGGCCACCGCACCAACCGTCGGGTTGAGCTGCGCCATTGCAATCTTCAATGCGTTTTTTACAGGTTTTTTGCCGCTTTCCATGTCGCTTATGTAGCGCGCCAGACCCTATGTAACAAGCATTTGTCTTCATTAGACATTTTTGCAACCGTTGGTTTAGGGGCTTCCCTTTTGTCGGCAAAATCCGTATATCAAACTGATAAACAAAGGAATTACGCATGTCTTGGTCACCTGATAGCTGGCGCGGTTTTCCCATTAAACAAGTGCCGGCCTATGAAAACGCAGACGCTCTGAACGAAGTTGAAGGCCGTTTGGCAAGCTATCCGCCGCTGGTTTTTGCCGGTGAAGCGCGCAATCTGAAAGCGCAGCTGGCTGAGGTTTGCGAAGGCCGCGCCTTTTTGTTGCAGGGCGGCGATTGCGCCGAAAGCTTTGCCGAGCACCATGCCGATAACATTCGCGACACTTTCCGCGTGTTGCTGCAAATGTCTGTTGTGCTGACTTATGGCGCCAAATTGCCGGTCATTAAGGTCGGTCGTATGGCCGGTCAGTTTGCCAAGCCGCGCTCAGCTGATACCGAAACGGTGGACGGCGTCGAATTGCCGAGCTATCGCGGCGACATCATTAAC
>JBMHCM010000099.1:0-5096 GCA_049889915.1 Parvibaculales bacterium | reverse complement strand
GGCGCGCTATGATGGTGTGCGTTATGGCGCCCGTCAGCAGGGCGTTGATATTGACGACATGTATGCGCAAACCCGCGCCGCCGGTTTCGGCGATGAGGTGAAGCGCCGCGTGATGATTGGCACTTACGCTTTGTCGGCCGGTTATTACGACGCCTATTACGTCAAGGCGCTGCAAGTGCGCCGCCTGATTGCCGAGGATTTCACCAAGGCCTATGAGAAATGCGATGTGCTGCTGACACCGACCACGCCGTCTGCCGCTTTTGCCGTCGGCAAAAATGTCGAAGACCCGCTGGAAATGTATCTCAATGATGTGTTTACCGTGACGGTCAATCTGGCCGGTTTGCCGGGCATTTCAATTCCGGCCGGTGTCGATGGCAATGGCTTGCCACTGGGCTTGCAGCTTATCGGTCAAGCATTTGGCGAAGAAACATTGCTGCGCGCCGGCGATGTGATGGAACAAGCGGCCGGATTTACCGCGCGGCCGAACGAATGGTGGAGCGCATAATGGCTGACACGCAAAATCTTATTAAAGGCGCGACCGGCGATTGGGAAATCGTGCTCGGTCTGGAAGTGCATGCGCAAGTGGCCTCCAAGGCCAAATTGTTCTCCGGTGCGGCGACTGAATTCGGCGCCGAGCCGAACAGCCAAGTCTCGCTGATTGATGCCGCCATGCCGGGCATGTTGCCGGTCATCAATGCGTTTTGTGTTGAGCAAGCGGTGCGCACCGGCTTGGGGCTGAAAGCGCAAATCAATAAATATTCCGTCTTTGACCGGAAGAATTATTTCTATCCGGACCTGCCGCAGGGTTATCAAATCTCGCAATTCCAGCAGCCGATTGTCGGTGAGGGCGCGATTGAGATTGATCTGGCGGAAGGCGAAAGCAAAACCGTGCGTATTGAACGTCTGCATCTTGAGCAAGATGCCGGTAAATCGCTGCACGACCAAAGCCCAACACAGAGCTTTGTTGACCTCAACCGCTCCGGCGTTGCGTTGATGGAAATCGTTTCCTATCCGGATATGCGATCGGCCGCTGAGGCGCAGGCCTATGTCAAAAAGCTGCGCGCCATTTTGCGGGCGCTCGGCACCTGTGACGGCAATATGGAGCAGGGCAGTCTGCGCGCCGACGTCAACGTATCGGTACGCCGTCCGGGCGATGAGCTGGGCACACGCTGTGAGATTAAAAACGTCAACTCCATTCGCTTTATCGGCCAAGCCATTGAGTATGAAGCGCGGCGCCAAGTCGACTTGATTGAAGATGGCGGCACGGTGGAGCAGCAAACCCGTTTGTTCGATCCGAAAAACGGCGAGACACGCGCCATGCGTTCAAAGGAAGAAGCGCATGATTATCGCTATTTCCCGGACCCGGATTTGCTGCCATTGGAATTTGACGATGCGTTTATCGCCGCCATTGCAGACAATCTGCCCGAGTTGCCAGATGATAAAAAAGCCCGTTTCATCAATGATTACGGCTTGTCCGCTTATGATGCCGGCGTGCTGGTATCAGAAGCTGAAAACGCCGCTTTCTTTGAGGCGGCTGCCGAAGGGCGCGATGCTAAAGTGGTTGCCAATATGGTTATCGGCTCGGTCTTTGCCGCGCTCAACAAGGCTGATTTGAGCATTGCCGACAGCCCGGTATCGCCGCAACAAGTCGGTGAGTTGGTTGGTCTGATGGCCGATGACACGATTTCCAGCCGCATCGCCAAAGATGTGTTTGAGATGATGTTTGAAGAAGGCCCAGAGCAAGGCAAAGACCCGTCAGTCATTGTTGAGGAAAAAGGTCTCAAGCAAGTCACCGATACGGGCGCCATTGAAGCGGCGGTTGATGAAGTGATTGCTGCCAATCCGGACAAGTTTGCACAAGCCCAAGAACGGCCGAAAATGGCCGGGTGGTTTGTCGGTCAGGTGATGCAGGCAACGGGCGGCAAAGCCAATCCGCAAGCCGTCAACAAGCTGGTGATGGAAAAGCTCGGCCTGTAAACAGGCCGAGCGGTTTATTTGCCACTAAATTCGGCAGCGCGTTTTTCGGCAAAAGCGGCCACGCCCTCAGCAAAATCGGCTGAGCGCCCGGCGGTTTGCTGCGCCCAACGCTCATTATTCAGCTGCTCTTCATAAGTAGCGTCGGTGCTGTCCCAAATCAGCTTGCGAATGAGACCGAGTGAAAACGGCCCTTGTGACAGTTGTTCGGCCAACTTGCGCGCTTCGTCGAGCAAATCAGCATCATCGTAAACGCGGTTGATAAGCCCCCATTCTAGCGCTGTTTCAGCCGGCAGACGTTCGCCCATAATGGCCAATTCTTTGGCGCGGGCCATGCCGATAAGACGCGGCAGGATATAAGTTGCGCCGCCATCCGGCACCAGACCGATGCCCCGAAACGCTTGCAGGAAAAACGCCGATTTGCCGGCCAGCACCATGTCGCCCATCAAGGCAAAGCTCATGCCGACACCGGCACACGGGCCGTTGACGGCTGAGACGATGGGGCAGGGCAGATTGCGCAGCTGGCGCAGCAATGGGTGATAGACCCGCTCCAAACCGGCACCGGCATCATGCGGTGTGTTGCTTTTCGCTGTCGGCTTGTCGGCATCATCATTATCCATGCCGCCAATATTGGCGCCGGCACAAAAGCCGCGACCGGCCCCGGTCAAAATAAGGGCGCGAATGCCATTGGCCGGATTGGCCACATCAGCCAGTGCAATATCGAGGCTTTTCAGCATTGGCGCGCTCATCGCGTTCAGCGCATCCGGATCGTTAAAAGTGATGGTAGCGACCGTGCCATCGACCTCATATTTCAGCAGTTCCAGATCCATTATTTACTCTCCCGTGCGGCATTGATTTGTGCCGTTTCAACTTCGCGGAAATTCGGTTTGCGTTTTTCGATGAACGCTTTCACGCCCTCAAAAAATACCGGCTGGTTGCAGTAATGGCGTTGCTCTTCTTTTTCGAACTCCAACTGGTCTTCGATGGATTGCAGCAGCGCTTTGTCATGCGCCCGCACGGTTGCTTTAATGCCGGTAATCGGGCTTTGCGCCAGACGGCCGGCATATTCTTGCGCTTTGGCCAGCAGCGCCTCATCCGGCACTACTTCCCACAGCATGCCCCATTCAAGAGCGGTTTGTGCTCTCAGGTCTTCGCCCAGCAAAGCCAATCCATTGGCGCGCGCCCGGCCAATCATGTTCGGCACCAGCCAGCTGGCCCCGACATCCGGAATAATGCCCAGCTGCTGCGCAAAAACGAGACGGAACTTGGCGCTTTCTGCTGCCAGCACCAAATCGCCGGACAGGGCAAGACCGACACCACCACCGGCCGCGACGCCGTTAATTGCGGTGACTACCGGCTTCGGGCTGTTGACGACGGCACGAACCAGCGGGTTAAAGCCGATTTCCATCGCATTGGCCGTTACATCACCGGGGGACATGCCTTCCTCGCTTGGCCAGCCGCCGCCAGCCAAGTCGGCTCCGGCGCAAAAACCACGGCCATTGCCGGTCAGCACAATGGCGCGCACCTCATCATTGGTGGCAGCATCCGTCAGTGCGGCAATCATATCGCCGACCAGCTCGCTGTTCAGGCTGTTCAGCACTTTCGGCCGGTTCATTTTTAGGGTCATGACGCCAATGGCATCAATCTCGGTCTCAATCGTATCACTCATAATGAATCTCCCTTTGCCCCGACTTTAAGGACAAAAGGCCTATTGGCAAGCACTGCGTAATCTGATTAACTTTTTGTCACACGGTGATAGGGAGGAGACATCATGAGTGCTGCAGAACAAATGCCGGAACTGCCGGAAACATCAGAAGCAGAAATCCGCGCTCTCGTAGATATGCAAAAAAAGGCGCACATCGCTGAAGGGCCGATGAGTGCTGAACGTCGTATTGATTTGATTGACCGCACCATCGCGCTGATTGTCGAAAATGGCGACAAAATGGTTGATGCGCTGATGGCTGATTTTGGTAATCGCAGCCCGGAAGGCACGCTGGCAACAGATGTTGGCGGCACATTGGGCGCGTTGAAATATGCCAAGAAAAACGTCCGCAAATGGATGAAGCCGTCCAAGCGTCATTCCATGTTCCCGCTCGGCTTGCTGGGTGCGCGCACCCGCGTTGAGTATCAGCCGCTGGGCTGTGTCGGCAATGTGGTGCCATGGAACTTCCCGTTCAATTTGTGCTTCGCCCCGATGGGGTCGATTTTCGCCGCCGGTAACCGCACCATCATCAAACCGTCTGAATATACGGTTCACAGCGCCTTGCTGACCAAAGAGCTGTGCGACAAATATTTTGATGAGAGCGATGTTGCCGTCGTCTTGGGGGGTCCGGAAACCGGTGCCGCTTTTGCCAAGCAACCGTTTGACCATTTGCTGTTTACCGGTGCGACCAGCATTGCCTCGCACATTATGCGCGCGGCCGCTGAAAACCTGACACCGGTCACCTTGGAGCTGGGCGGCAAGTCGCCGGTTATCGTATCCGACACGGCCGACATGAAGAAAACCGCTGCCCGCGTAATGACCGGTAAAACACTGAATGCCGGTCAGATTTGCTTGGCACCGGATTACGTCATGGTGCCGGAAGGCAAGGTTGACGAATTTGTCAGCGAAGCCAGCGCATCGGTTGAGACCATGTTCCCGACTTTGAAAGACAATCAGGACTACACCTCTGTGGTCAATCAGCGTCACTATGACCGTCTGCAAGGTTATCTGGAAGATGCCCGTGAGAAGGGCGCCAAGATTGTGGAAATCAATCCGGCCAACGAAGACTTCTCGCAACAGCCGCATCACAAAATCCCGCCGACCATTGTGGTTGAGCCTGATGAAGATATGAAAGTCATGCAGGAAGAGATTTTCGGCCCGATTTTGCCGGTTAAATCTTATAAGTCAGTCGATGAAGCCATCGGTTATGTCAACGATCATGACCGTCCGCTGGGGCTGTATTATTTCGGTGAAAACAACGCTGAAGAGAATAAAGTCATCAACTCAACCACCTCAGGTGGCGTCACCGTCAATGATGTGATTACCCACATCATGCAAGACGATGCGCCGTTTGGCGGTGTCGGCCCGTCAGGCACCGGTGCCTATCACGGCCACGAGGGCTTTATCAATTTCAGCCACG
>JBMHCM010000098.1:0-7765 GCA_049889915.1 Parvibaculales bacterium | reverse complement strand
GTAAAGACATTCTCTACGCAGTCGGCCTGCCGGTTGATGTCGCCATGCGCCGTCATGTGCCGGAAGCGACTGATGACCAGATTGTCAGCATGCTGGATGTCTATCGCGAGACCTATCAAAACTTGGTGCAACAAGATGATCGCGGGCAGGTGATGTTTGACGGCATGCGTGAGCAAATTGTCGAGCTGGGCGGTATGGACGACACGCTGATGGGCATCATCACCATGAAATCGCGCCGCGGCCTCAACCGCGTGGTCGATGCTTATGATATTCGCAATTATTTTCAGGTGCTGAAAAGCGCTGATGACGGCCCGGGTAAACCGGCCCCTGATTTGATGCTGGACGCCATGGCCGAGACCGGCACCACTGCGGCGCAGGCACTGATGGTCGGTGATACCAGCTTTGACATTATGATGGCCAAAGCGGCCGGCACAACGGCCATTGGCGTCGGCTGGGGCTACCAAACGGTTGACGAACTGACCGATGCCGGTGCCGATGCGATTGCCGAAACGCCGGAGGATTTGCGCGCTTTGCTGGCTGATTTTCGCCCCGGTGCCGCATGACCCGCCGGTTTTATGAGGAAGCCAGCGTCGCGGCCAAGGATAATGGCTTTGTCGTAAAGCTGGACAGCCATGAGTTGAAAACACCGGCCAAGGCGCCGCTTATTTTGCCGACTGAAGAGATGGCGCAATTGGTCGCCGATGATTGGGCGGCGCAAGAAGAAACCATTGATAGCTCGCAAATGCTGTTCATGCGCCTTGTTTCAACCGCGCAAGACCGCGTCAGCACGGTGATTGATGAAACCGCCGAGGCGTTTGCCGCCTATGGCATGTCGGACCTGTTGTGCTATCGCGCCGATAATCCGCAGCGCTTGGTAGACCGGCAAGCCGAAGCATGGGACCCGCTGCTGGAGTGGGCGCGCAGCCGCTATGATATGTCGTTTGAGGTCACCACCGGCGTGTTGCCGGTCGGCCAACCGATTGACAATGAAGCGCGTCTGGCCGCGATTGCCGGTCGCGATGCCTATCGCCTGACCGGTTTGGCGCATGTATCGGCACTGCTGGGGTCGGCAATTTTGACACTGGCTTTGGATGAAGCGCATATTGACGCCGAACAAGCCTATCAGTTGGCCTTTCTCGACGATTTATATCAAATCGATGAATGGGGCGGTGATGAGGAAGCCGAGCAACGGCTGGAGAAAATTGCACTGGAAATTCAACAATCAGCGCGGTATTTATCGGCGCTAAGCAGTGATTCAGGGGAACAATAATGCGAGATATTGTCAGCGAACTTGAGGAACGCCGCCGCGTTGCCCGTTTGGGGGGTGGTCAGAAGCGGATTGAAGCGCAGCATGCGCGCGGTAAGCTGACCGCCCGCGAGCGCATTGAGCTGCTGCTTGACCCGGGCAGCTTTGAAGAAATCGACATGTTTGTTGAGCATGACTGCCAAGAATTTGGCATGCAAGACAATAAAGTGCCGGGCGATGGTGTTGTCACCGGTTGGGGCACGGTCAATGGTCGGCCGATTTATCTGTTCGCAAAAGACTTCACCGTGTTTGGCGGTTCGCTGTCGCGTGCGCATTCGAAGAAAATCAATAAAGTGCAAGACATGGCGCTGCGCAATGGCGTGCCGATTATCGGCATTCTTGATGCCGGTGGCGCCCGCATTCAAGAGGGTGTGGACGCGCTGGGCGGCTATGCCGAAGTGTTTCAGCGCAACACCATGGCGTCGGGTGTCATCCCGCAAATCACCATGATTATGGGCCCGTGCGCCGGTGGCGACGTTTACTCACCGGCCCTGACCGACTTCATCTTTATGGTGCGCAACACCTCTTACATGTTTGTCACCGGCCCCGATGTGGTGAAAACCGTGACCAATGAAGAGGTGACGGCGGAAGAGCTGGGCGGGGCCAAAGTGCACACCAGCAAATCGTCAGTTGCTGATGGCGCTTATGACAATGATGTTGAGGCGCTGGCCGAGCTGCGCCGCTTGATTGATTTCTTGCCTTTGTCGAACCGCACCGGTGTGCCGGAACGGCCGAGCTTTGATGTGCGCGACCGCGTTGAGACATCGCTCGACACTCTAATTCCCGATAATCCCAACATGCCCTATGACATGATGGAGTTGGTGCAGAAGATTGTCGATGAAGGCGATTTTTTTGAGATTCAGAAGGATTTCGCCAAAAACATAATCACCGGCTTTGGCCGTATTGAAGGCAAGACGGTCGGCTTTGTTGCCAACCAGCCGATGACACTGGCCGGTGTGCTGGATAGCGATGCCAGCCGCAAGGCAGCCCGCTTTGTGCGGTTCTGCGATGCGTTTGAAATTCCGCTGGTCACGCTGGTTGACGTGCCGGGCTTCCTGCCGGGCACCAGCCAAGAATATGGCGGCCTGATTAAGCATGGCGCTAAATTGCTGTTCGCTTATGCCGAGGAGACCGTGCCGAAAATCACGCTGATTACCCGCAAAGCCTATGGTGGTGCTTATGATGTGATGGCGTCAAAGCATCTGCGTGGCGACTTCAATTATGCTTGGCCGACCGCTGAGATTGCCGTTATGGGTGCCAAAGGGGCGGTGGAAATCATCTTCCGCTCGTCAATCGGTGATGATGAGGCGATTGCCAAGCACACGGCGGAATATGAAGAGCGTTTCTTGAACCCGTTTGTGGCTGCTGAGCGCGGCTATATTGACGAGGTCATTCAGCCGCATAATACCCGCCGTCGGATTGCCCGGGCTTTGGCGCTTCTATCGTCTAAAAAGCTCGAAAATCCGTGGAAGAAACACGACAATATCCCGCTCTAGGTGCCGCTATGTTTAATAAAATTCTAATTGCAAACCGTGGTGAAATCGCTTGTCGGGTTACCAAATCGGCCCGCGCGATGGGCATCAAAACCGTTGCCGTTTACTCAGATGCTGACGCGCAAGCCTTGCATGTTCGCCAAGCCGATGAAGCGGTTTATATCGGCGGTGCGCCGGCGGCTGAAAGCTATCTGGTCATTGATAAAATTCTCGACGCGATTAAGCAAACCGGTGCTGAAGCGGTGCATCCGGGCTATGGCTTCTTGTCTGAAAACAAGGCCTTTGCCGAAGCGCTGGACAAAGCCGGCGTGGCCTTTATCGGCCCACCGGCCGGTGCCATTGAAGCCATGGGCGATAAAATCACCTCAAAGAAATTGGCGTCTGAGGCCGGTGTATCCACCGTGCCGGGCCATATGGGGCTGATTGAGGATGCCGAAGAAGCAGTGAAAATCGCCAATGAAATCGGCTATCCGGTTATGATTAAAGCCTCCGCCGGTGGCGGCGGTAAGGGCATGCGGATTGCCTGGAACGACGATGAGGCCCGCGAAGGCTTCCAGTCTTCGAAAAACGAAGCGGCGGCCAGCTTTGGCGATGACCGCATCTTTATCGAAAAATTCGTTACCCAGCCGCGCCATATTGAAATTCAAATCCTCGGTGATAAGCACGGCAATGTGATTTATCTCGGTGAGCGCGAATGTTCCATTCAACGCCGCAACCAAAAGGTTATTGAGGAAGCGCCGAGCCCATTCTTGGACGAGGCGACCCGCAAAGCGATGGGCGAGCAGTCGGTCGCGCTGGCCAAGGCGGTGGATTATTGCTCGGCCGGCACGGTTGAGTTCATCGTTGATGGCGATAAGAATTTCTATTTCTTGGAAATGAACACCCGCTTGCAGGTAGAGCATCCGGTGACGGAGCTGATTACCGGCATTGATTTGGTCGAGCAAATGATCAAAGTGGCCGCCGGTGGCAAGCTGGACTTCGGCCAAGATGACGTAACGCTGACCGGCTGGGCCATCGAAAGCCGTGTCTATGCGGAAGACCCGTATCGCGGCTTCCTGCCGTCAACCGGACGTTTGAGCCGCTACCGCCCACCTGCCGAAAAGGTCGAGAACGACATCACCGTGCGCAATGATACCGGGGTTTATGAGGGCGGTGAGATTTCGCTGTTCTATGACCCGATGATTGCCAAGCTGGTAACCCATGGGCCGGATCGGGCGACCGCTGTTGATGCAATGGCCGACGCGCTGGATAATTTCCGCATTGACGGCATTCGCCATAATATCGATTTTTGCGGCGCCATTATGCAGCACCAGCGTTTCCGCGATGGGGCGCTGACCACAGCGTTTATCGATGAAGAATATCCGGACGGCTTTTCCGGCGCGCCGATTGACGGCAAGCGCATTGAAACGCTGGCGGTTATCGGTTTTGCCATGTCGCATTTGCAGCAAATGCGGGCCACGGAAAGCTCGCAAGTG
This sequence comes from Parvibaculales bacterium, assembly GCA_049889915.1. Classification (GTDB taxonomy): domain Bacteria; phylum Pseudomonadota; class Alphaproteobacteria; order RS24; family RS24; genus UBA8337. Next base: position 3,491 of record JBMHCM010000098.1, on the reverse strand, counting down.
CTGCCGGGTCATCAGCATACGCCGGATATGCAACAAGCCGTGCAGGTTGACGATTATGTGTTTACCGCCAGCCGCTCTGAGACCGGCGTGGTGCTGAACGGTGTTGATATTGCTTTAGAAAGCGACTGGTTGCCGGGTGACTTGTTCTTCCGCGGCACGGTAAACGGCGAACTGGTTTGCCTGACCGTTGACCGCCATTCGGAGGGCTTTGTGCTGACCGGTCGTGGGGTTGCCAAAACCGTTTCTGTGCGACGTCTGGCGGCACAAGAGGTGATGGCCTATATGCCTGAGAAGATCGATGGCAGCAGCGATAAGGAATTGCTGTGCCCGATGCCGGGTGTCGTTGTGTCAGTTGCGGTTGAAGCCGGTCAATCGGTGAAAGCCGGTGAGGCGCTGGCGGTTGTCGAGGCGATGAAGATGGAAAACATCCTGCGTGCCGAAAAAGACGTGACCGTCAAAAAAGTGCTGTGCGCTGCCGGTGACAAGCTGGCCGTCGACGATGTGATGATCGAGTTCGACTGACGCATCACGGTCTGATTTGCACCTCACGCCGCTTTCTTGTTAGCCTTGAGCTTTCTCAAGAAAAACAAGAAAGGAGACGTGATATGACAATGCTCAATGTGACGGATGTCAATTTTGTTACCGTGCTGGTCGCGGCAGCTATTAGCTTCGGCTATGGCTTTGTTTATTTTTCCGAACGCTTTGCCGGCAAGGCGTTTTAAGAAATCCACCAGACCAAAACCGATGTCTCAATGGTGCAACCCATGGTGCTGGAGGCGGTGAGCCTGCTGCTGCTGTCATGGCTGATTGCGGTGTTTTACCTGCTGCAAACGGACCATGGCATGGCGCGCGGCATCGGCTTGCTGTTTGGCGCGGTGATGGTTATCGGATATTTTTCTGAAGCCGCATGGTCGCAAAAACCGGCCAAGCTGGCCGTCATCAATAGCGGATATTTTATCGGTGTGGTGGTGATTAATCTGCTGACGCAATATTTTGTTCGGGTGATGTAGGCGCTTAAGCCGGGTCACCGGCAAAGCTGGCCTCGAAATTACCCAGCAGCGCCTTGTCCAATTCGGTCATGCTGATTGGATAGCCCAAATCGACCATGCTGGTCACGCCTTGGTCGGTGATACCGCACGGCACAATGCCGCCAAAGTGGTCAAGCTCCGGCTCGACATTAATCGAAATGCCGTGAAAGCTGACCCAGCGGCGTATGCGCATGCCAATGGCGGCGATTTTATCTTCGCGGCCCGGGCCTTTATCGGGGCGTGACACCCAAACGCCAACCCGTCCATCGGTGATATGGCCATGAATGTTGAAATCTTCCAGCGTTTTAATGACCCAATTCTCGACTTGGCGGACGAAGCAACGAACATCTTTTCCGCGTTTTCTCAAGTCAAGCATGATATAGACAACCCGCTGGCCGGGGCCATGATAGGTATATTCACCGCCGCGCTTGCTGGCATAGACGGGAAACCGATCGGGTTGCACAAGGTCGCGCTCATCGGCGCTGGTACCGGCGGTATAAAGCGGCGGATGCTCAAGAAACCAAAGGCATTCGCGTGCTTCGCCGTCATGAATGGCGGCCACGCGAGCCTCCATAAAGGCAACCGCCTCGTCATAATCGACGGGGCTGTCGCTGAAAATCAATTCCGGGCCGGTGTCACGCATACCCTTTTTTAGCATTGGCTGAGAGCTTATAAAAACAAAAAAATATGTAGAAATATTTTATTCACACAAAAAGCTTGATAAATTAACGCAAAAGGCGCATATAAACTTAAACAGGAGCGCATTATGTTACCGGTCATCATCGATGTCAGCCAATTGAGCCTGGCCATTATTGGCAGCGGCCCGCAAGCGCGGCGGCGCTTGCAAATGGTTGACGCGGCCGGGGCTGAGTTTGTGCAGGTGTTTGCCGAAAATCCGGAGCCGGAAATGCAAAAGCTGGCCGGCGACCGGCTGATCGAGCAATGGCCCAGCGAGGCCGAGATTGCCGCCTGCCATATTATTTATGTTGCCAATGTAGAGGACAGTCTGGCCGAACAGTTTACTGCGCAAGGCCGCGCCCATAAAACGCTGGTAAATGTTGAGGATGTTAAGCCGCTTTGCGATTTCCATGTGCCGGCCATTGTGCGCCGTGGTGACATGTTGCTGACGGCTTCGACCGGCGGCCATTCGCCGGGGCTGGCGCGTCGCCTGAAAGCATCTCTGGAAGAAAATTACCCGGAAGTGTGGGGCGAGCGTTTGGTCGAATTATCAAATCGCCGTAATGAATGGCGCGCCGATGGCGCCGATTTTAGAACCCTGATTGATCGCACCAATCAGGTTATTGATGAGAAAGGCTGGTTATCATGACAGCCCAAATCCAAACTCAACAAAACGCTGCGCTCGCGCAGGTCGACCTGCCGCACCTCAACGCCCTGTATGAGTCAATGAGCGCGCAAGAAATTTTGCGTCACGCCATTCACGAGCAGTTCGTCGACCGCATCACCATCGTGTCGTCATTCGGGGCCGAGTCGGTGACTTTGCTGCATATGATTTCCGAAATTGAGCCGTCTCTGCCGGTCATTATGCTGAACACCGGCAAGTTGTTTCCCGAAACGCTGCGCTATCGTGATCGCCTGCAAGACCGCTTGAAGCTGACCGATATTCGCACCGCCTTTCCGCATCCGGATGATTTGACCGCCGAAGACCCGAAAGGTGGCCTGTGGCAGCGCGATACGGATGCTTGCTGCGACTTGCGCAAAGTCCGCCCGCAGGCCCGCGCTGTCGCGCCGTTTGACGCGCTGATTACCGGCCGTAAGCGGTTTCAAACCGGCACGCGCGCGCAAATGACCATTATCGAGCGTGACACAGATGGTCGCTATAAGCTGAACCCGCTGGCCAATTGGCAGCTCGACGAGCTGAAAGCCTATATTCAGACGCATAATCTGCCGCGTCACCCGCTGGTCAAAGACGGTTATTTGTCGATTGGCTGCATGCCGTGCACCAGCAAGGTGGAAGAGGGCGGCGACTACCGCTCAGGCCGCTGGGCCAATAGCGATAAAGATGAGTGCGGCATTCACCTTAATGTTGACGGCGACGGCATCTAGCCAATCGTGGCTTGTTTAGCCGGTCGATATTTGCTAGCAAACAGCTCTGCCGGAAAACTGGTATGGCGTGCGGCCGTGGCGGAATTGGTAGACGCGCAGCGTTGAGGTCGCTGTGGGGTAACACCCGTGGAAGTTCGAGTCTTCTCGGCCGCACCATTTGTCTCCAGCCCCTTGGTTAAACCTTTGTAATTGAAGCGAAAAATAGCTTTGAGATAAAGAGGGGTAGACCATATGGTAGACCAGTCACCTTCCTACTTATTCACCAAGCGAGATGTCTATTACTATTCTCGCCGTATACCGCCCAATATGCGGGCCATCTATGGCAAAAAACGCCTCGTTGTCTCTTTGGGAACAAAGTCATTAAACGAAGGCTTGAGCCTGTCTCATGCTCTGACCGCA
>JBMHCM010000097.1:0-3020 GCA_049889915.1 Parvibaculales bacterium | reverse complement strand
GAAAACAATGTTGGTGGGGAGATTCTGTGCCGCGTCTTCTAAGGCGGGTTCGGAAAGGATAAGAAAATGTCTCGTATTGGCAAAAAACCTATCGCTATCCCGCAAGGCGTTGAAGTAACGCTGAACGGTCAGCAAGTCGCTGCCAAAGGCCCGAAGGGCGAGTTGGCGGTTAACCTGTCGGAAAATGTAATGGTCGCGCAAGGCGATGACGGTGTTACCGTGACACCGGTCAACAAGTCGCAAACCGCCCGAAGCTTTTGGGGCCTGAGTCGCTCTCTGGTGCAAAACATCGTTATCGGTGTTTCAGAGGGCTTCAGCCGTAAATTGGAGCTGCAAGGTGTTGGTTATCGCGCGCAGGTGCAGGGCACCACGTTGAAACTGTCACTCGGTTTCAGTCATGATGTCGATTTCCCGGTTCCCGAAGGCATCAATATTGAATGCCCGTCGCAAACCGAGATTGTCGTTTCCGGCATTGAGAAACAAAAAGTAGGCCAAGTGGCCGCGGAGATCCGCAGCTATCGTCCGCCGGAGCCTTATAAAGGCAAGGGTGTGCGGTATCACGGCGAATACGTCTTCCGCAAAGAAGGCAAGAAGAAGTAGGGGTCGGACATGGGTATCAAAATGTCATCAGACGAACGTCGCAAGCAGCGTGTACGCCGCCAGCTGCGCAAAGTGGCCAATGGCCGCCCGCGCCTGTCGGTTTTCCGTTCCGCCAAGCATATTTATGCTCAGGTTATTGACGATGAGGCCGGCCGCACTTTGGCCGCCGCGTCAACCAAGGATAAAGACTTCTCCGGTACATCCGGCGGTAATATTGAAGCTGCCAGCGTCATCGGTAAGCAAATTGCAGAGCGGGCCAAAAAAGCCGGTGTCGAAACCGTCATTTTTGACCGTGGTGGCTACATCTATCATGGGCGCGTTAAGGCACTTGCCGAAGCAGCTCGCGAAGCCGGCTTGAGCTTCTAAGTCGGATAAGAGGAGAAAAAGCGTGGCAAGAAACGAAAATAGAGATAACCGCGACGAGCGCGACAGCGAGTTTGTCGACCGTCTGGTTCACATTAACCGCGTTGCGAAAGTGGTTAAAGGTGGTCGCCGTTTCGGTTTTGCGGCTCTGGTTGTTATCGGTGACCAGCGTGGTCGTGTCGGTTTCGGTAACGGTAAAGCCCGTGAGGTCCCGGAAGCCATTCGTAAAGCAACTGAAGACGCCAAGCGTCACATGATCCGTGTGCCGCTGCGCGAGGGTCGTACCCTGCACCACGATATTGCAGGTCGCCATGGCGCCGGTAAGGTTGAGCTTCGGGCAGCGCCTCCGGGAACCGGTATCATTGCCGGTGGTCCGATGCGTGCGGTGTTTGAGGTTCTGGGCATGCAGGATGTGGTGGCCAAATCAATCGGCTCATCCAATCCGTATAACATGATCCATGCGACATTTGATGCGCTGCGCCGTCAAGGCAGCCCGCGTTCAGTAGCCGCCCGTCGTGGTAAAAAGGTAAGCGATTTGATTACCCGCCGCCGCGACGAAGCCGCTGACGCTGAAGCCGAAGCAGCCAATTAGGAGAGGCGATTATGGCAAAAGCAAAAACCATTATTGTCGAACAGACAGGTAGCCCGATCGGCCGCCCAAAGGACCAACGCGCCACGCTGGTCGGTCTGGGGTTGAACAAACGCGGTCGTCGTCGTGAGTTGGAAGATACTCCGGCGGTTCGCGGCATGATTGAAAAAGTCGCGCATTTGGTGCGCGTCGTCGACGCTTAAGCGCGCTGGAGACTGGTTATGAAACTTAACGAAATTCGTGATAATGAAGGCGCCCGCAAATCGCGTATGCGCGTCGGTCGCGGTACCTCATCCGGTAAAGGCAAAACAGCCGGCCGTGGTGTAAAGGGTCAGACCTCACGCTCAGGCGTTGCCATTAAAGGCTTTGAAGGCGGTCAAATGCCGTTGCATATGCGCCTGCCGAAGCGTGGCTTTAATGTGCCGAACCCGAAAAAGCTTAATGCCGTTAATCTCGGTCGTCTGCAAGTGGCGATTGATGCCGGTAAGCTGAAAAAGGGCGCGACTGTCTCAGCCGCCAGCCTGGTTGAAGCCGGTGTGCTGCGCCGTCAGTTGGATGGTGTGCGCATTCTCGCTAAGGGTGAGCTGAAAGATAAGCTGGACTTTGAAGTTGCCGGCATGTCGAAAGCAGCGCAAGAAGCGGTTGAAAAGCTGGGCGGTAACGTCAATCTGGTAGCCGTTGCCGCTGCAGCGACCGATGCGAAACCCGAAGCTGCAGCCGATGACGCTGCCGCCTCTGACGACGCTTAATCGCTAAGGAGCACGCCTTATGGCCTCAGCTGCTGAACAGCTTGCTGCCAATATGAGCCTTTCAGCCTTCCGCACCGCGGATGAGCTGAAAAAACGCATCTGGTTCACACTGGGTGCGTTGCTGGTTTATCGTCTTGGCACGTATATTCCGCTGCCGGGCATTGACCCGCAAGCGCTGCAAGCTGTTTTCAACCAGCAACAATCCGGCATTATCGGCATGTTCAACATGTTTGCCGGTGGTGCGGTTGGCCGTATGGCAATTTTTGCGCTGAACATCATGCCGTATATTACGGCATCGATTGTCATTCAGCTGCTGACCTCTGTTGTCCCGCATCTTGAGCAGCTCAAGAAAGAGGGTGAGCAGGGCCGCAAGCAAATCAACCAATACACACGCTATGGCACAGTTCTGCTGGCCACAGTGCAGGGCTATGGCATTGCTGTCGGCCTTGAAGGGGCGCAGGGTGTTGTGGTTGATCCGGGCTTTTTCTTCCGCGCCAGTGCAGTGATTACGCTGGTTGGCGGTACGGTTTTCCTGATGTGGCTTGGTGAGCAGGTAACGTCACGCGGTGTCGGTAACGGCATTTCGCTGATTATCTTTGCCGGTATTGTTGCTGAACTGCCGTCCGCTTTGGCCGGCACGCTCGAGTTGGGTCGCCAAGGCGCCTTGTCGACTTTCATTATCCTCGCGCTGATCATCATGGTGATTGCGGTTATCGCTT
>JBMHCM010000096.1:0-9912 GCA_049889915.1 Parvibaculales bacterium | reverse complement strand
GCGACACTTTCCGTGTATTGCTGCAAATGTCTGTTGTGCTGACTTATGGCGCCAAATTGCCGGTCATTAAGGTCGGTCGTATGGCCGGTCAGTTTGCCAAGCCGCGCTCAGCCGATACTGAAACGATTGATGGCGTCGAACTGCCGAGCTATCGCGGCGACATCATCAACGGCATTGATTTTGAAAGCGGCGCCCGCGTGCCGGACCCGGAACGGCAAATCGCCGCCTATCGGCAGGCCGCATCAACGCTCAACCTGCTGCGCGCTTTTGCCAAAGGCGGTTATGCCGATTTGAACGAAGTGCATCGCTGGAACCAAGGCTTTGTCGCCGATAGCCCGCAAGGCGCGCGCTATGAGGAAATGGCGCAACAAATCGACCAAGCGATGGAATTTATGGCCGCATGCGGCATCACCAGCGCCACCGCGCCGCAAATGGGCATGGTTGATTTTTACACCAGCCATGAAGCGCTGCTGCTCGGTTATGAGCAAGCGCTGACCCGCCTCGACAGCACCAGCGGTGATTATTACGACACCTCTGCGCATATGCTGTGGATTGGCGACCGCACACGCCAGCCGGATGGCGCGCATGTTGAATTTCTGGCAGGCGTCAAAAACCCAATTGGCCTGAAATGCGGCCCATCGCTGGAACCGGATGAGCTGATCAAATTGCTGGATAAGCTAAACCCGCAAAACGAAGCCGGTCGGATTACGCTGATAGCGCGCTTCGGCCATGATAATGTTGAAAATCATCTGCCGCAGCTTATTCGCAAAGTTGAAAGCGAAGGCCGCAAAGTTGTTTGGTCATGCGACCCGATGCATGGCAACACAATCAAGGCATCAAATGGCTATAAAACGCGGCCCGTTGACCGCATTCTGACGGAAGTGCAGCGCTTTATGGGTGTGCACCAAGCAGAGGGCACACATGCGGGCGGTATTCACTTTGAAATGACCGGCCAAAATGTCACCGAATGTTTGGGTGGCGCGCAGGCCATTTCAGAAGAAGATTTGTCGAGCCGCTATCACACGCATTGCGACCCGCGCCTCAATGGCAGCCAAGCCCTAGAGCTGGCCTTCTTAATCGCTGAGGGTATTGGCGAAACAAAAGCTGCGGAAAAAGTCGCTTAACCGGTTACGCCGCTACTTAATCTCGGCTGCGCCCCAATACGTGTAGCCGAGAATGCGTGGTGTGGACGGCACATACATCTGCTCCATATCGGTGATTTTGAAGCCGCCTTCTTCGATCAGCTTTGGGATGTCGCGGTTGATATTGCAGCCACCGGCAATCTTGCCCCATGCTCCGTTTAAGCGGTTTTGCCATTTCTCAATTGCCGCATCGGGGGCCTTGCCATGCTCGGAGAAAATCAGCTTACCACCGGGCTTCAGCACACGGCGCATATTTTCCATCGCCTTTAGCGTGCCCGGTATGGTGCACAGCGTATAGGTCAGCAAAACCGTGTCGACGCTATTGTCTTCAAGCGGAATTTCTTCGCCCGGCAAGTCGATAAATTCGACATCAAACGGCGCCTTTTCAGCCAACGGCTTGGCTCGCTTGACCATATCGGGCGCCGGTTCCAGCCCGAACACCATATCCACTTTATTAGGGTCATAAAAATCGAGATTATGGCCGGTGCCCATACCGACTTCCAGCACTCGCCCTTCGGCCTGCGGCACAACCTTTTCGCGCTGCTTCAAAATCGGCTTGGTGCCGCACGCAGCCCCAATAAAACGCGGTAGAATATGTTTTTCATAAAAGCCCATCATGCCCTCCCCTGAATTGTCAAAAGCGTGGCATAGAATGCCGGAACAGAAAAGAGCCGTTTTAAAAACAGATATTTTTAATGCAGCCAAATATCTGAAAATAACACAGGTGCCTTGTGGCTTGCTTTGCGCCTAAACTGAGACGATGAGCGAAAGCTATACATTTGACACGCATAAATTCGTCAAGCGTTTGACAGAAGTTGGCCTTGACGAACGCATTGCCGAAACCTTGGCCGATGAACAGGTTAAGCTGCTGACCAGCCAGCTGGCGACAAAGGCTGAACTGGCCAATATTGCGCGCGATATTGATAGATTGCGGAAAGAAACACAGGCTGGTATTGAGCGGTTAAGACAAGAAACGCAGGCCAGTATCGAGCAGTCAAAACAAGAAACACAGGCCGCTATTGCGCAATTACGCAAAGAAACACAAACCGGCATTGAACAGTTACGTAAAGAAACACAAACAGGCATTGAACGCATGCGGCAGGACACTGCCAACCAAAGTGAGAATTTACGTCTGGAAGTCGATTATAAAATCGAGAAGGTAATTGCCGAAGTCGTGCGATGGATTGCGGCTTTTGGCATGACCATTATTGCGCTGAACTTGGCCGGCTTCGCCCTTTTGATAACGAGACTAAGCTAGCCGTTAACCAGCGCGTCGTAATCATCCATCAGATTTTTGGAAATCTCGCTTGGTGTAAAGCGATACGGGCCAATCTCAGAAACCGGTGTTACCTCAGCCGCCGTGCCGGTGATGAAGCACTCAGAAAAGCCTTCCATTTCTTCCGGCATAATGGCCCGCTCAACAATTTCTAACCCACGTTGACGGGCCAAATCCATCACGGTGCGCCGCGTAATCCCATCGAGGAAGCAATCCGGCGTCGGCGTATGAATGACGCCATCTTGCACGAAAAACACATTGGCGCCGGTCGCTTCAGCAACTTGGCCGCGCCAATCCAACATCATGGCGTCGGCATAGCCTTTGCTCTCGGCTTCATGCTTGGACAAAGTGCAAATCATATACAGACCGGCCGCTTTGGCATGGCAAGGAGCGGTTTCCGGTGACGGGCGCTTATATTTCGCCAAATCGAGGCGAATGCCCTTCAGGCGCTCTTCCGGATCGAAGTATGACGGCCATTCCCAGGCGGCAATGGCGACATTGATACGGTTTTGCTGCGCCGAGACACCCATCATCTCGCTACCGCGCCAAGCAACCGGACGCAGATAGCCGTCGACCAAATTATTGGCTTCTAACGTGGCCTCGCAGGCCGCATCAATTTCTTCAACAGTATAAGGAATTTCAAAGCCCAATTCCCTGGCTGAATAAAACAGGCGCTCAGTATGTTCGCGCAGCTTGAAAATATTGCCGCCATAGGCGCGCTCGCCCTCAAACACACAAGAGCCGTAATGCAGCCCATGCGTCAGAACGTGAATTTTGGTTTCGGCCCATGGCGACATCTCGCCATTCATCCAGATAAAACCGTCGCGCTGATCAAAGGCGATGCTCATCGTGATGTCCCCATTTTCAAGGCCCGAATATCTTATTTTGCAGGCCGTCTTGATGTATGATGCTAGCATTATCAGTGCAGATAATTTATGTCAATAAGACTGACCCATTTCACGTAGGCGGCAATGAGCAAGAAGAAAAACCCATCGACCGATGACTTCAATGACGCCATTGAATTGATGTTTTTTGCCTATCGCGATTTCATCGCCGATCCTGACGTGATTTTGGGTGCTCATGATTTTGGCCGTGCCCATCACCGCGTTTTGCATTTTGTGGCTGGCAATCCGGGCATTTCCATTGCTGATTTGCTGGATATTTTACGCGTCACCAAACAAAGCTTGGCGCGTGTGTTACGCGACCTGATTGATGCCAATTATATCGAGCAACGCATTGGCGCACAGGACCGACGCAAGCGGCTGCTGTTTTTGACGGCCCGTGGCAAGACCTTGCATGACCGGCTGATTGCGCCGCAAGAGGCGCGCTTTGATGCGGTTTTGCAACAAATCGGCCCGCAAGCTTTTGAACAATGGAAAAAGACGATGCGGCTTGTCATCAATGAGACAGATCGTGATAATGTCGACCGATTGATTGCTCGCTCGCGGGCAGCGCGTAACAGTGAGGAGGCATGAGGGTGAGCTATCCCGACGAGACGACACCGCATATTCTCATTGTCGATGATGATGACCGCATCCGCACCCTGTTGCAGCGCTATTTGGCCGATAATGGATATCGCACCTCCATTGCGGCAGACGCCGCCGAAGCGCAAACCAAAATGCAGGTGCTGACCTATGACCTGCTGGTGCTCGACATTATGATGCCCGGCGTTACCGGCCTCGAATTTACCGAACAATTACGGCAAGCCGAAAACGCCATTCCGATTTTATTGCTGACCGCGCTGGCCGAAACCGAAAACCGCATTGAAGGCCTGGCTGTCGGGGCTGATGATTATTTGCCAAAGCCGTTTGACCCGAAAGAATTGCTGCTGCGCATTCAAAGTATTTTGCGCCGCAGCGGCAATGAGGAAAATGCCATTGAGCCGCCGGAAGAAGTGCGCTTTGGCGAACACTTGTTCCGCTTTGAAAAGGGTGAACTGACACGCGATGGCGCCCGCATTACGCTGACCACCCGCGAGATTGAAGTATTACGCTGCCTGACGCAAACACCGGGCCGCGTGGTATCGCGGCTGGAACTGGCGGATGGCGAAGATATTTCCGAGCGCGCCATTGATGTGCAAATCAATCGACTGCGGCGCAAGATTGAAGAGGACCCGCGCGAGCCGATTTTTCTGCAGACCGTGCGCGGCTCCGGCTATGTGTTGAGAACGGACTGACGCATGGGGTTCTCGCTCTCCGCTCTTTTGAAGACCTATATGCCGACCGGGCTTTTCCCGCGCTCGCTGCTGATTATCGTCATGCCGGTTGTGCTGACGCAAATCGTTGTCGCCTTTGTGTTCATGGAACGCCATTGGTCGACCGTGACGCAGCGCCTGTCGCGCGCCGTAGTGTCTGATATCGCCATGCTGACCGATTTGCGGATGCGCGAGCAAGGCGGTGATGGCGAATTGCTGAGCCAAATGGCCGGCGATGCGTTTTCCATGTCAGTGGCCTTTTTGCCCGGTGAGACGCTGCCGCAAGACCGCGAACAGCCGATTGTCGCGCTGCTGCACCAATCGCTGGCTCGTGAGTTGAGCCAACAGGTCGGCCGCCCGTTTTGGATCGATACGGAAACTTACGATAATTACGTCGATATTCGGGTGCTGCTGCCCGGTGAGGTGATGCGTATTTTGGCGCAGCGCAAACGGGTTTATGCCACCAACACGCATATTTTCATGATTTGGATGGTCGGCACATCAGTCATTTTGCTGGTCGTGTCCGGCGTGTTTCTGCGCAATCAAATCCGCCCAATTCAGCGTCTCGCCAAAGCGGCTGAGGAGTTTGGTAAAGGCCGCGATATGCCGGATTTCCGGCCTTCCGGCGCCACCGAGGTGCGCTCGGCTGCGGCCAGCTTTATTGAAATGCGCGACCGCATTCAGCGGCAAATAGAACAACGCACCACCATGCTGGCCGGTGTGAGCCATGACCTGCGTACCCCGCTGACGCGCCTAAAGCTGCATATGGCAATGCTGCCACAAAGCGACGACATTGAAGAACTGAACGCCGATATTTCCGAAATGGAAGATATGCTGGATGATTATCTGGCCTTTGCGCGGGGCTATCAGGGCGAGCGCGCCTCTGAGGCCGCACTGCCGCCATTTTTACAGCAAATCCACCATGATGCGGAGCGCCGCTGGCCGAATGTGCAAGTGCGTTTGGTTGAGGTGCCGGATATCCAAGTATCGATGAAACAAAATGCGCTGCGCCGCTGCATTACCAATCTGGTCAATAATGCCTGCATTCATGCCGCTTTGGTGCATGTCAGCGCACAGCTCAATGCAAGTCATGACCGGGTTGATATCACGGTCGATGATAATGGCGACGGCATTCCGGCCGATAAAATGGAAGAAGTGTTTCGCCCCTTCTACCGTCTGGATGATGCGCGCAATGCGCAAACCGGCGGCACCGGCTTGGGGCTGGCCATTGCCCGCGACGTGGCGCGTGGCCATGGCGGCGATATTGTGCTGTCAAAAAGCGTTATGGGCGGCTTGCGCGCCACCATTTCTTTACCGGTATAATCACGCCAATGCAGTTACGATTGCGTGTCGGCGTCAGCCGCTTCGCGGGCCAATTGTTTGGCACGATCGGCCGCGTTTTGCGTGGCATGACGCAACAGGCTGCCCAGCCCGTTTTCAGCCATCAACACATCCAAGGCCGCTTGCGTGGTGCCGCCCGGTGAGGTGACGTTGCGGCGCAATTGCGCGGCATCCGCATCCGGCGTGTCCAGCATGGCAGCGGCGCCGATGATGGTTTGCAGCGCCAGCTTTTGCGCCATGGCCTCATCCATACCCAGCGCTCGCCCACCGGCCGTCAGGGCTTCGGCCATATGAAACACATAGGCGGGGCCGGAGCCGGAAATGGCGGTGACCGCATCAATCATGGCTTCATCGTCCAGCCATACGGTTTCGCCAACCGCCGCCAACAGAGCGGTCGCCTTATCTTTGGCTGCAGCCGCCACCGCGGCATCGGCGCATAGCGCCGTCATACCCTTGCCGAGTGCTGCCGGTGTATTGGGCATGGTGCGAATACAGCCTACCGCGCCGCCGAGCAGCCGACTAATGGTTGCCATGGCGACACCGGCCATCAGCGAAATGGCGACCGACCCGGCCGGCAAACCCAAGCCGGGCAAAACATCAGCCGCCATTTGCGGTTTGATGGCCAACACGGTCAGGCTGGGGGTAAATGGCTCAGACGGATTTACTGCCACACCGGTGGCCAGCAATGCGTCAGACGGCTGCGGTTCTTGCACGGCGAACTGCGCCGGAGACAATCCGGCGGCCAGCCAGCCCTGCAAAAGCGCCATACCCATTTTGCCACCGCCAACCAGAAGAATCCGATCGTCAGCGAGCAGGGTTTTCAAATTATCAGGCATCGCCCCGTGTCTCGAACAGGCTGCTTTCCAACGCCGCTTGCGGCGAATGACCGGCCCAAATCAGGAATTGGAAGGCCGGGAAAAACCGCTCACAGGTTTCCAAGGCATGATTTATCAGCTCTTCGCATTGCCCTTCAGACAGGCCTTGACCGCTGACAAACATGGTGTTGCGGAACAAAATCGCACCATCGCCGGACCAAATATCAAAATGGCCGAGCCATAATTGCTCATTGATAAGCGCCAGCAATTCGTGAATTTCGCTGCGTTTGGATTTCGGGGCGCGGGTGTCCAACACGCTGGCGACATGCAAGCCACCAAGGTCGGGACGCCAGCTAATGGCCAGATGATAATCGCAATGGGCGCCGGAAATGCAGACGTTCATGTCATCTTCCGTGCCGCGCTCAAACGGCCACTCATGCGATGTCGCCAAGCCCTCAATCATATCAATCGGATGATCGTATTGAATGTTTTCGGCAATTGCAGAGCTCATCGAAGCAGCCTTGTCGTTCGTGTCTATATTTAGGGGGTGCAACACCGCCCAACCACTACTGAGACTGTCTGATTCACTGAGTCGATAAAAGGATTTATGGGGAGGTCGCAATTTAATCCACGACCGTTTTGAAAAAGCGGTGTTATTTTTGCTTTTTCAACGCGTCCAGCTCGGCGCGCAAAGCGGCGTTTTCTTCCCGCGCCGCAACGGCCATCTCGCGCACCACTTCAAACTCTTCACGGGTGACCAAGCCTTTTTCGGCCAATAGCGCATCAATGCGCCCGCGCACCGCTTGTTCAACTTCTTCGCGCGCGCCCTGAGCGGCAATACCGAGGCCGGACATCAGCCCGCCAAGGTCGTCCATCAATTTGTTTTTCATATCACTCATAGGGGCAAAATTGACCAGAGCGTGTTATAATGCAAGTCAAATTTGAGCGAAACTTTGACCCAGGCCCTAACCCAAGCCTCAACCTAAGTCGCAACCTAAGTCGCAACACAAGCTAACGAGTATTTGCCAGCCCATGCCTTTTCCCAATATTGACCCGGTGATTTTTGAAATCGGCCCGTTTGCCCTGCGGTGGTATTCGCTGGCCTATATTATCGGGCTGATTGGCGGCTGGAAATATATGGTCAAGTTGACCACCACCGCATCGCTTTGGCAGGGGCAAAAAATGCCCGCCAAAGAAGAAGATATTGACGACCTGCTTTTATGGGTGACGCTGGGCGTCATTCTCGGCGGGCGGCTCGGCTATGTGCTGTTTTACAATTTCGGCTACTACCTCGCCAATCCCGGCTCGGCTCTGGCGCTGTGGCAAGGCGGCATGTCGTTTCACGGCGGTTGCTTCGGGGTGATTTTGGCCGTGCTGATATTCGCCTATCGGCGCAATATCCCCATTCTGTCTTTGGGCGACATGGTTGCCGCCAGCGTGCCTTTAGGCTTGCTGTTGGGTCGGCTGGCCAATTTCATCAACGGCGAATTATGGGGCCGCGTCACCGATGCGCCATGGGGCGTGATTTTTCCCAGTGGCGGGCCCTTGCCGCGTCATCCCAGCCAGCTTTACGAGGCGGCTCTGGAAGGGGCACTACTGTTGCTGTTGCTCAATCTATTGGTTTGGAAAGCCGGTGCGCTGCGCCGCCCCGGCCTGCTAACCGGCCTGTTTCTCATCGGCTATGCTGCGTCGCGCGCGCTTATCGAATTGGTGCGCGAACCGGACGCCCATATCGGCTTTTTGGCCGGTGGCATTACCATGGGGCAAGTGCTGTCGCTGCCGATGATTATCGCCGGTGGCGGCTTTATCTTTTTTGCGCTGCGTCGCCCTGCTGCCTGAAGCCGCTGATAAATGAGCCCGCTGAAAACCATATTGCTGGATGAGATCGCGGCCAATGGGCCGATGAGCTTGGCCGCTTATATGCAGCGCGCGCTGGCCGACCCGCAATATGGCTATTACATGCAACGGCGTCCGTTTGGCACGGCGGCAGCGGATGGCGGGGACTTTATAACCGCGCCTGAAGTCAGCCAAATGTTTGGCGAATTGCTGGGCGCTTGGTTGGCCGATTTGTGGCAGCGCATGGGGCAACCAACGGCTTTTTGTTTGGCCGAACTCGGCCCGGGACGCGGCACGCTAATGGCTGATATTTTACGCGCAGCAACGGTTTTGCCGGGTTTCGCAGAGGCCGCAGAAATACATTTCATCGAGACCAGCCCGGCTTTGCGGGAGTTACAAAAACAAGCCGTGCCGCAAGCACAGTTTCACGACAGCTTGGCCGATTTACCGCCGCTGCCTTGTCTGCTGGTCGGCAATGAGTTTTTCGATGCGCTGCCGATACACCAGTATAAAAAAACCGCCGCCGGTTGGACGGAAGTGATGGTCGACCGACAAGGTGATGGCCTGGTCTATGCTGATGGGGCGAGCAGCGCTGCACCATTTTCAGACACCCTGACTGCCGTCTGCCCGCCGGAATTGGCGGATGGCAGCATTGTCGAAAGCTGCCCGACCGGCGAGACCGCCATGACGCAGCTAAGCAACCATATAGCTCGCCATGGCGGCGCAGCGCTGCTGATTGATTACGGCCATGCCAAGCCCGGCAGTGGGGACAGCTTTCAAGCGCTGACGCATCATAAATATGTCGACCCGCTGGACGCCCCCGGCCTTGCCGATTTGACCGCGCATGTAAATTTTCCGTTGCTGGCGCATATAGCCGCGCAAGCCGGGCTGAGCATCGCGCCGATTACGGAACAAGGCGCGTTTTTGGAAAATCTCGGCCTCAGCTTGCGAGCGCTAGCCTTGATGCAAGCCAGCCCGGGACGCGAAAAGCAAATCAATGCCGAGCGGCTGCGCCTTGCCGCGCCGCAAGAAATAGGCAGCCTGTTCAAAGTGCTCGGTGTCGCTCATAAAGACATGCCGCCAATGGCCGGATTTAATTATGACTGACTTTTCTGACAGGCCGGACGGCCCGCCGTTTCACACATCAGACGCCGTGCCGGTGCGACATGGCTTTTTTACCCGGCGCGGCGGCGTGTCGTCAGGCCTATATGACAGTTTGAATTGCGGCCTCGGCTCTGATGATGTGCGCGCCAATGTGTTGGAAAATCGCGACCGCGTGCGCCGCGTCCTCAAAGCTGAGCATTTGGT
>JBMHCM010000095.1:0-10792 GCA_049889915.1 Parvibaculales bacterium | reverse complement strand
GTTTCGGTTTCTCTGCACCAATCCAGCGCATCCGACTTTTTCTCAAAAGTTTTTGTGAAACTTCTCCATCCAGCAATCCTGACTTGAGCATTCCACTTTGTCCCTCTTCGTCTCACACAACCCATGATTTGACCTTTCACTGTGTCAAATCAGTGTCAAAACTGCGTTATCTCTGAAGAATACTGGACAATTCACTGCGTTACCCGCAGAAATCTTGGCGCACCCGAGAGGATTCGAACCTCTGACCTCTGCCTTCGGAGGGCAGCGCTCTATCCAGCTGAGCTACGGGTGCTTTCTAAAATTCTTAGGTTTCTCCCGAAATAGCATGCTTTTAAGAATTGGTAAATCTCGATTATTCCGAAAATTTAGGTTCCGACGGTGGCACATAAAGGGAGCGGTCGTATTTTGCTTTCACGGTCCGATTTGTTGCGTATCGCATATTGCCTCTGAATTAAGGTTCGGTTTACGCTGATTTTCGTCAAGTTGGTGAGGGGTTTGATGAGAATACTGAATAAAATCTTGCATCCCATTTGGTGGGTATTCGAGAGCCAATGGTGGGTCGTGCGTGAACACAAAGCGGGTTTGGAAAAATGTAAAGAAGCCGGGAGTCCTACCGCAGCAGCGGTGCTCATTTGGGCTCCGTTAATGTGTTTCCCACAATGGGTTATAGCCCCGCTCTTTGGACTTCATTGGCAAACCCTGTCGATTTTTTTCGCTCGCATGATGGCCATGTGTATTGCCAGGAAGTTGGATGACAAAATACCAATGACACGGGCCATTGGCTTGTGTCACTTGCTGACATTCGGGCCGGTATTGTTTCTAATTCTTTCATCCGATTTTGTCCAAACCGACAATGCTTATTTGGTTTATTTCGTTTGGGGTCAGATTGTAGTCATCAGCATCTGCTTGTTTTTAGATGCCCGAGATTTATTCTTCCACGCGCTGGGGCATCCTTATCCCTGTTATATTCGTGACGGGGTTTTAGGTGATAAAATCGACATTATGGATGAAAGAGCAAGAGTTCCTGTCAGCTGGCGTTCGAGACTGATAGGCCCTTAAGCGCCGTCACCTGCGCCGGGCCGTCACCGCGCTTTTGTTTGCGATGCCTGCTCGCGCTCATTTAATTTCATAAGTAAATGAAGCGGCAGTGATAGCGAAAGGCCAATAAAGCGGCTGCTTATCAAAAGAATGTACCATTGGCGGCGCTTGTCCTGATACTCAAAAAACGTCCAGGCCAAAAACACCGCAATTGAAACAATGATATCGACGGTGAAGCCACTCCCAACATTATTGGCAAACAGATTTGCCACGATATGGATGGGTGAGAAGCCGAATTCTGCAAAATGTAGAATGTAAAAATATAGCGGAACGGCGGTTCCCACAAAAGCGGCGCCAATTAAAAATATTCTCATGGTCAGTCTCCAAAGATGAAAATGAATGACCCTACCTGAATATCAGCCAACCTTCTTACCACCCGCATCCATTTGCGTTTAGCTTTAGTGGCTATCGGGTTTTTGCATCAGCTCAACCAGCACGCCGCCCATATCTTTCGGATGGACGAAAATAATCGGCGTGCCATGCGCGCCAATGCGCGGCTCGCCCAAGACGCGGGCGCCTTTGGCGACCATCTCATCACGCGCGGCCAGCAGGTCATCAACCTCAAAACAAATATGGTGCTGGCCGCCTTGCGGATTGGTTTTCAAAAAACCGGCAATCGGGCTGCTTTCATCAATCGGCTCAATCAACTCAATCTGGCTATTAGGCACATCGACAAAACAGACCCACACGCCTTGCTCTTCCATTTTGAATTTGTCGTGAATTTTTGTTGCCCCCAGCACATCGCGATACAGGGCAACGGATTTTTCAATCGATGGGGTGGCCACACCAATATGGTTCAAACGTCCAATCATTCGGCTCTCCTATGTTTTTCTAGGCTCCGGCCTGATTGCCGGTCAATTTCATAAACACGGTTTCCAATTCGGCACCTTGCGTGTCCAAATCGGCAATCTCAATGCCGCTCTGCTGCACGGCGGCCAATACCGCACCGGCGCTTTGTTCGCCGGGATTATACTGCACGGCAAGGCGGCCATCACCGCGCAGCGCGGTGCTTAGCCCGCTCAGCGTCGGGGCGGTGGTCAGCGCGGCGGCCGGGCGAATGAGCAGGGTTTTATTGTCAATTTGCGTCAGCAGGGTTTGCGTCGCCTCGCAGGCCACCAGCTCGCCCTGATCGATAATCGCAATCGTGTCGCACAGCTCTTCGGCCTCTTCCAGATAATGGGTGGTCAGCACAATGGTTACGCCTTGCGCGTTCAGTTCCAGCACATAATCCCAAAGCTGGCGGCGCAGCTCGATATCCACCCCGGCGGTCGGCTCATCCAATACCAAAACCGGCGGATTATGCACCAGGGCCTTGGCGACCAGCAGGCGGCGGCGCATGCCGCCCGACAGTGTGCGGGCATAGGCGTCAATTTTGTCATCTAGCCCCATGGCGGTGAGAATATCCATGGTGCGGCGTTCGGCCTGCGGCACGCCATACATGCCGGCCTGCAGATCCATAATTTCACCGGGCGTGAAAAACGGGTCGATTGACAGCTCTTGCGGCACAATGCCGATAGAAGCGCGCGCTTGTCGCGGATTGGCGTCGATATCAAACCCCCAAATCGAGGCGCTACCCTCGGTTTTGACCACCATGCCGGCGAGGATATTGATGAAGGTCGATTTACCGGCGCCGTTTGGCCCCAAAAGGCCGAAAATCGAGCCGCGCGGCACATCCAAATCAATGCCCTTCAAGGCCTGTTTGGCCGGTGCATTGCCGGCCGCTTGATAGGTCTTTTTCAGGCCGCGAGCCGAAAGCGCAAAGTCAGTCATATCAGGTTTCCTTCCGGCCCCAGCCTTAGCATTTTTGCGTTGGGGAATAAATCGGCAAAAGACAATTTGGCGCCTGTGCGGCAGCGCCCGCTTTGCTAAGATGTGGGCGACTCGACAAAAAGGCAAATCAAGGCACGTCTTATGACCGCACTCGGCAAAAATGATCATCTCTATTTGGTAGACGGCTCAGGCTATATTTTCCGCGCCTATCATGCGCTGCCGCCTTTGACGCGCAAATCGGACGGGCTGCCGGTCGGGGCTGTCTCGGGCTTTTGCAATATGCTGGTCAAGCTGCTCAATGATATGGGGGCCGAGGGCACACCGACCCATTTGGCGGTGATTTTTGACGCCAGCGGCAAAAGTTTTCGCAATGAGATTTACGACCAATATAAGGCGCATCGCCCGCCTGCCCCCGAGGATTTGGTGCCGCAATTTCCGCTGGTCCGCGATGCGGTGCGTGCTTTCGATATTCCGGCCATTGAGTTAGCAGGCTTTGAGGCCGATGATCTGATCGCCACTTATGCGGTGGAGGCGGCCAAGGCCGGTGCCCGCGTGACCATTGTTTCGTCTGATAAAGACCTGATGCAATTGGTCGGCAATGGCGTTGATATGGTCGATACGATGAAGGATAAATTCATCAACGCCGATGCGGTGCGCGAGAAATTCGGTGTCGGGCCCGAGCGGGTGATTGATGTGCAAGCGCTGGCCGGTGACAGCGCCGATAATGTGCCGGGCGTGCCCGGCATCGGCATTAAAACGGCGGCGCAATTGATTGAGGAATATGGCGACCTCGATACGCTGTTGGCGCGGGCCGAAGAGATCAAACAAAATAAGCGCCGCGAAAATCTGATTGAATTTGCCGATCAAGCGCGTATCAGCCGCGATTTGGTGACGCTTCGGCAAGACGCGCCCATGCCAGTCGGCTTTGCCGATATGGCGCTCAGCGCCCCGCAGGGCGACAAGCTCATCGGTTTTGCCAAGGCGATGGAGTTCAACACGCTGACCAAGCGGCTGGCCGAGCGTTATGGCTGGCAGG
This sequence comes from Parvibaculales bacterium, assembly GCA_049889915.1. Taxonomy (GTDB): domain Bacteria; phylum Pseudomonadota; class Alphaproteobacteria; order RS24; family RS24; genus UBA8337. The sequence continues at coordinate 6,888 of JBMHCM010000095.1, read as the reverse complement.
TCGAAGATTATGCCGCCAGTGCCGATTTGGTGGCCGCTGAAGCGCCGCCTGCGCAGGATGTGGCGGCTGAAAACGGGGCCTATCGACCGCTACCGGCAGCCATGCCGGCCATTAATGCGCATGATTACCCTTGCATCACACAGGCCGATGTTTTGGCCGATTGGGTGGCGCGCGCCTATGAAACCGGTGTGCTGGCCGTAGACACCGAGACCGATGGGCTGGATGCCATGCAATGTCGTCTGGTCGGCATTTCGCTGGCTGTTGCCGCAGGCGAGGCGGCCTATGTGCCGCTGGCCCATGGGGCTGGTGACGGGTTGGACTTCGGCCCCTCTGATATGGGGGGTGTGCCGGCACAGATTGACACGAAAGAGGCGTTGGCGCTTTTGGCACCGCTGCTGGCCGATGCCAGCATTATCAAAATTCTACAAAACGCCAAATTCGACCTGCAAATCCTCGACCGTTATGGGGTGACCGTAACGCCGTTTGACGACACTATGTTGATGTCTTACGCGCTAGATGCCGGCAATCACGGCCATGGCATGGATGAGCTGGCGGAGAAATATCTCGGCCATACGCCGATTCCGATCAAACAGCTTTTGGGGACCGGCAAATCGGCCATCACCTTTGACCAAGTACCGCTTGATAAGGCCGTGCCTTATGCGGCTGAAGACGCTGATGTGACGCTGCGTCTGTGGCATCATTTGAAGCCCCGATTGCTGGCCGACCATATGACGGCGCTGTATCAAAGCACCGAGCGGCCACTGGTGCCGGTGCTGCGCGCCATGGAGGCGCGCGGTATTCTGCTCGACCGCGCCGTGCTGTCGCGCCTGTCGGGCGAGTTTGCGCAAAAAATGGCGGCGATGGAGGCGGATATTTATGCCGCCGCAGGCGAGCGCTTCAACATTGCCAGCCCCAAGCAATTGGGCGACATTTTGTTCGGTAAAATGGGCCTGCCGGGCGGCAAGAAAACCAAGACCGGTGCCTGGGGCACCGGTGCCGATGTGCTGGAAGGGCTGGCGGCAGAAGGCCATGATTTGGCGCAGCTGGTGCTCGACTGGCGCGGTCTGGCCAAGTTGAAATCAACTTATACCGACGCACTGCCCGATTATATCCATCCTGAGACAGGCCGCGTGCATACCTCTTATTCATTGGCGGCGACTACTACCGGTCGATTGTCGTCTTCAGAGCCGAATCTGCAAAATATACCGGTGCGTACGGAGGACGGGCGGCGCATCCGGACCGCTTTTGTGGCCGCTGAGGGCAATCAATTGGTCAGTGCCGATTACAGCCAGATTGAGCTGCGGGTGCTGGCGCATATGGCCGATATTGGGGCGCTGAAACAAGCGTTTTTGAACGGCGATGACATTCATGCCATGACCGCGTCTGAAATGTTTAATGTGCCGATGGCCGATATGACGCCGGAAGTCAGGCGGCGCGCCAAGGCGATTAATTTCGGCATTATTTACGGTATTTCAGCCTTTGGTCTGGCCAATCAATTGGGCATTGGTCGCGCCGAAGCGTCGGATTACATCAAAGCCTATTTTGAAAAATTCCCCGGCATTAGGGATTATATGGAGCATGTAAAGGCCGAGGCGAAAGCGCAAGGCTATGTCAGCACGCTGTTTGGCCGCAAAGTGCACACTAAGGAAATCAATGCGAAAATCCCGGCCCGGCGCGCCTTTGCCGAGCGGGCGGCGATTAATGCGCCGATTCAGGGTACGGCGGCCGATATCATCCGCCGCGCCATGGTGCGTATGCCGTCAGCACTTGAAAAAGCCGGTCTTATGCAGGCAAAAATGCTGCTGCAAGTGCATGATGAGTTGATTTTCGAGGCGCCGCAGGGCGATTGCGACAAGCTCATCACAATCGTGCGGCAAACCATGGAAAATGCCTGTGCGCCGCGTCTTGCTTTATCCGTACCACTGGTTGTTGATGCGCAATCCGCCGATAATTGGGAAGAAGCGCATTAATAGTATTATTATTTAATGAAATATTGGTCAGATATCATTCAGACATGAAAAAGGCGGGGTCTTGCCCCGCCTTTATCGTTTAGTTAATGGACTAAGTGCAATTTATTCTGCAGCCAGCGCGGCAGCGCGGACATTATCGTCAACATGGTCCATGAATTTGGCGAAATTGGCGACAAACATGCCGACCAGCTTACCGGCTTGCGCGTCATAAGCGTCCTTATCGGCCCATGTGTCGCGCGGGTTCAAGATGGACCCGTCAACACCCGGTACGGAAACCGGCACTTCAAAGCCGAAATTCTCATCGCTACGGAACTCAACATTGTTCAGGCTGCCATCCAGCGCTGCTGACAGCAGGGCGCGGGTTTCTTTAATCGGCATGCGATTGCCGACGCCATAGGCGCCGCCGGTCCAACCGGTATTGACCAGCCAACATTTGGCGTCATGCTCAGCAATCAGGTCGCGCAGCAAATTGCCATATTCTGACGGGTGACGCGGCATAAACGGCGCGCCAAAGCAGGTTGAGAAAGTGGCTTCCGGTTCGGTGACACCTTTTTCGGTGCCGGCCACTTTGGCCGTATAACCGGACAGGAAGTGATACATCGCCTGGCTCGGTGTCAGGCGCGAGATCGGCGGCAGCACACCAAACGCATCGGCGGTCAGCATGATGATGTTTTTCGGATGACCCGCCGTGCCGGTTTCAGAGGCATTGGGGATAAAGCTCAGCGGATAAGCACCGCGTGAGTTTTCTGCCAGTGAATTGTCATCAAAGTCCAATTCGCGGCTGTCCGGGTCCATCACGACATTTTCCAGCACTGTGCCGAAACGCTGCGTAGTGGCATAAATTTCCGGCTCGGCTTCGGCCGACAGATTAATCATTTTCGCGTAGCAGCCGCCTTCAAAGTTAAAGACGCCGTTTTGTGACCAGCCATGCTCATCATCACCGACCAGAACGCGGTTCGGGTCAGCTGACAGGGTGGTTTTACCAGTGCCGCTCAGGCCGAAGAAGACGGCGCTGTCACCGGCTTCGCCAACATTGACCGAACAGTGCATCGGCATGACGCGCTTGGCCGGCAATGTGTAGTTCAGCATGGAGAAGACGGATTTTTTGGTTTCACCGGCATAAGAAGTGCCGCAGATCAGAACCATTTTCTTGTCGAAATTGACCGCAATCATTGTGTCGCCGCGGCTGCCATGGCGGGACGGGTCAGCGGTAAAGCTCGGGAAGTTCATAATCACGAATTCCGGGTCGAAACCGTCCAGCTCTTGCGGCTGCGGCTCGATCAACAGGTTTTGAATGAACAGGGAGTGCCAAGCCAGCTCTGTAACCACGCGGGTCGCCAAGCGATGGGTCGCGTCAGCGCCACCAAACAGGTCTTGCACCAGCAGCTCTTTGCCTTCGGCATAAGCCAGCATGTCTTCGTGCAACGCATCAAACTGCTCTGATGTCATTGCCTTATTATTGTCCCACCAGATATTGTCTTCTGTGGTGGCGTCGCGGACGATGAATTTGTCCTGCGCCGAGCGACCGGTATGGGCGCCGGTTTTCACCAGCAGCGGGCCGGAACCGGCAATTTCGGCTTCGCCGCGAGCCAGCGCCATTTCGTAAATTTGCGACGGGCGCAAATTCCAATAAACGGCAGCAGCCTTGCCGAGGCCTTGGCCGTCAACGCCGTTCTTGCTCATGTGATAACCGGTTTGTTTCATAAAACTGTCCCCGCGGGTCATTGTAACACTTATTGCCACGCCGCCCCGTTTCCGATGCGGCATGCGTGAATGGCGGGAATATATGCGACTGCTCGGCCGGACGCAAGCGCTCTGCCCTATGCCTGCCACAATTATTGTTAATGTTTTTTACACGGCAAAAAACCGGCAATTTCGCTTCTCATGGCGTTGGCAAACGCCTAATCTGCGGTAAAGGGGATGAGTATGACGCAAATCGTTTTGGTCGATGATGACGCCAATATTCTCGCTTCAGTGCGATTGGCCTTGGAGGCTGAGGGGTTCGGCGTCAAAAGCTTTACCGATGGCGAAACGGCGCTCACCGCTTTGGCGCAAAGCCCGGCCGATATTGGCGTGTTTGACATAAAAATGCCGCGTATGGACGGGCTTGAGCTGCTGCGCAAATTGCGCCAATCGAGCCAAATGCCGGTGGTTTTTCTGACCTCAAAAGATGATGAGATTGACGAGGTTTTCGGCCTTAAAATGGGGGCGGATGATTATATTACCAAACCGTTTTCCCAACGCTTGCTGATCGAGCGCATTCGCGCCGTCTTGCGCCGCAGCAAGGCGCGGCAAGCGCCGGTTGAAAGTAATGGCGATGCGCCAAGCGGGCAGGTGCTCGCACGCGGCGCTTTGACGCTGGATGCCGATCGCCATGATTGCCATTGGCGTGGCCACGCCGTGCCGCTGACAGTCACCGAATTTATGATCCTTGATGCTTTGGCGCGCCGCCCCGGCGTGGTGAAAAGCCGCGATGCGCTGATGGATGCGGCCTATGACGACCAGATTTATGTCGATGACCGCACCATAGACAGTCATATTAAGCGCTTGCGGCGTAAATTTCGTGCCGTTGATGACAGCTTTGACGCCATCGAAACACTATATGGCGTCGGCTATAAATTCAAAGACACGGATTAAAGAAACAGATTGATGCTTCGTTTGCCCCGTCCTTTTGCCACGCGCCGCAGCCTGCTGACCCGCCTTGTGGCGCTCAATATGCTGGGCCTGTTGGTGTTGGTTATCGGGTTTTTGCTGCTGCACGAAGCGCGGCAAGTGCTGACCAATGCCTATCGGCAAAGCTTAGAGGCGCAAGCCAAGCTGATTGCCGGAGCGTTGAGCCAAACCGCGCAAATTGACGACCCGTTTCAGTTTTTTGAGCCATCTTTGCTCGACCGGCTGCTGCGCGACGGCGGACAACAAAGATGGGCGTTGCGCGATGCGCGCCGCATTATGGGCCAAGCGCGGCAAAGCTCGACCGCCCGGTTGCGGCTTTATGGCCGCGACGGCAAGCTGGTTTTGGACAGTGCGCAAATGGGGCGCGCCGCGCAAGTTATTGCCAGACAATTACCGCCTATGGATGATGCAGCCATGCCGGATATGCTGGCCAAACTGCCCGCCGCAGTGAGCCATCTTATCCGTCCGCCGGCGCCCTTGCTCAGCGAGATCAACGCCGCCAATGGGCGACAATTGGAAGAAGTGGTCAGCGCCTTGCGCGGCACGGCGGCCAGCCTGCAAAGACAGTCTGAAAACGGTGCCGATATTCTTACCGTCGCAGTGCCGGTGCAAGGCTATCGGGCCATTACCGGCGCGCTGATGCTATCAACCCAACCCGGTGAAATTGACGCCATTGTTGCGCAAGAGCGCCAATTGGTATTGCAATTATCGGCCATTGCGCTGGTCGTTAACCTGCTCACCTCGCTACTATTGGCCACCATGTTGATTGCGCCGGTGCGCAAATTGGCAGCCGCCATGCGGGGCTTTGCCGCCAGTTCGCCAACCCTGCCGGGGCTAGACAGTATTCCCGATTATGCCAAGCGCGGCGATGAGATTGCCGAGCTGTCAGCCGCCCTGCGCGGCATGACCGAACGATTATTGGCGCGCATTCATACGATTGATCGGTTTGCCGCCGATGTGGCGCATGAGTTGAAGAACCCGCTGACCTCTTTGCACAGCGCGGTGCAAAATATTGACGCCTTGGACAAACAGCAAAACCCGCAAGCGCATGCGCAAATGATGCAGATTATCCATCATGATGTGCAGCGGCTGAACCGGCTGATATCCGATATTTCCAATGCCACGCGGCTCGATGCCGAGTTGAGCCAAGGCGATAGCGAGCTGTTTGATGTGGCCGCTTTGGCCGGAGACCTGGTCGGCGCTTATCGCGACATGCAAGACGCGGCCGCCGCCATTGAGCTGGTGTTTCGCCCGCAAGGGGTTTGTTTAGTGTCGGCACAAAAGCCGCGGCTGGCGCAAATCATCGATAATTTGCTGGCCAATGCGCTGTCTTTCTCCGGAGCGGGCAGCAAGGTGACGCTGAGCTGCGCCGTGCAAGGCGACAAGGTTGAGCTGGTGGTCGCTGATGAAGGCCCAGGTCTGGCCGCCAATACGGAAGAAAAAATCTTCGAGCGGTTTTACACGGACCGTACACAACAACCGATGGCTGAAACCGGCCCGTCTGCAACAAATGCTGCCGGTCATTCCGGCCTTGGGCTGTCGATTTCACGGCAAATCGCCCGCGCCTATGGGGGCGATTTAACGGCGGCCAACCGGCCCGATGGGGTGGGGGCTTATTTCACCCTCAGCCTGCCGGCCGCTGCCAATGCCAAGCAAAGAGGGCCCCAATGAGTGGACCATCGCATGAAACAGTGCATGGCAGTGCCGTTGCCTTGGGCACCCATGGCGTCTTGTTATTGGGCGATAGCGGCAGTGGCAAATCCAGTCTGGCGGCCCGTTTGATTGATACCCAAAACGCCCGGCTCATTGCCGATGATCGGGTGCAGCTGACGGCACAAGATGACCGTTTGCTGCTGGCCCCCGATGCGCGATTGGCCGGATTATTGGAATTGCGCGGGCTGGGCTTGCTGCGCCTACCTTATGTTACGCACAAGGCTTTGACCTTGGTGGTGCGTCTGGTGGCGGCCGAGCAGGTGCCGCGCTTGCCGGAAGCGGCGTATTTTACCCAAGCCGACATCAGCGTACCGCAACTCGCCTTGCATGCGCATCACGCCGCCACACCCCTGACCATTGTCCACGCGGTCACTGCTTTGGCGACTGGCTTTGCCGAAGATGCGATTTATGACATAAGCGGGGCCGTATCGGATGCGTGATGCTTGCCTCAGCTGCAAATCAGCGGCACAGTGAAACAAGCCAGCAGCATAGGAGCAGGCAGATGATTGGATTGGTTTTGGTTACCCATGGC
>JBMHCM010000094.1:0-34885 GCA_049889915.1 Parvibaculales bacterium | reverse complement strand
TTTAAAATTTAAATAATCACCAGATGTCGCAACACCAATGAATTTATCAGAGTTAGGTACTGTAAATGAAACATTTTGCTGTAAAGATTGAGGATCTTGAATACCAATGGTCCAAATACCATTTTTAGATGATCCATTAGCCGCAATCTCGCCGCCAATATCAATTAAATAATTATTAAAATTATTTGCCAAGAGATAATCAGAAATTGCATCTACAGCATAACCCTTAGCTACAGAGGAAAGATCAAAAACAACATCTTTGTGTTTAGAAATACTTTTGTTTTTATCATCTATTGAAAACTTTAAAAAATACGATTCAAAAACATACTGGTTATCAAGAAATAAACTGGGGCCAAAACCAAGATTATTTACAACTGAACCGACTGTAATGTCGTATACACCATTAGTTTTATCAGATACATCTAATGCTATCTTAATAATTTCATACAATTCATCAGAAAGAAAAAAATCTTTATCGATATCATAAAAATTTAACTTATTAACTTCAGAATTTTGCTTATAGTTTGATGCAATTAAATCAATATCATTAAGAATATTCTCAATTTCATCAATATATTGTTGATTAATAAATTCCCTAGAAGATATTTTCCAATAAGTTCCATAGATTTTTCCTTGATAAGAATAATTATTCTTTTGATTGTAATCATAAGCAAAATAAATGCATATTAAGCCAACAAAAAGAGCTATAAATTTAGAAATATTTGATCTTGTAACGATAACTAACCGCCAAAATCATCAAGAGCAATATTTTCTTTTTCGACACCCAGGTCTAAAAGCATATCTATGACTGCCTTATTCATCATTGGCGGTCCACATAAATAATATTCACAATCTTCAGGAGCTGGATGATTCTTTAAATAATTATCAAATAAAACTTGATGAATGAATCCGGTATCTCCACTCCAGTTATCTTCAGGTATTGGATCTGAGAGAGCAACGTGCCATGAAAAGTTTTCATTATCATTATCTAATTTATCAAACTCATCAACATAGAACATTTCCTTCAAGCTTCTTGCACCATACCAAAATGTTATCTTCCTATTAGTATTGATACGAAGAAGTTGATCAAATATATGTGCTCTCATTGGAGCCATTCCCGCACCACCACCAACAAATACCATTTCATTAGGAGTTTCTTTTGCAAAGAATTCACCAAATGGACCAAATACTTTAACTTTATCTCCAGCTTTCAAGTTAAAAACCCAAGATGACATTAATCCTGGAGGAAAATCACTACCAGGAGGCGGTGATGCTATTCTTATATTAAATTTAAGTACTCCCTTCTCTTCAGGATAGTTTGCCATTGAGTATGCTCTTATAATTGGCTCATTGTTTACAGCTTTGTTATCCCAAATCTTAAATCTATCCCAATCTTCGTGATATTCATTATCAATATCAAAATCCTTATAGTCTATTTTATATTCAGGAGCTTCAAGTTGAACGTAGCCACCAGCTCTGAAGTCAACATTTTCACCTTCAGGTAACTTTAAAATTAGTTCCTTAATAAAAGTTGCAACATTATCATTAGAGATCACCTCACATTCCCATTCTTTTACTCCAAAAACATCATCTGGTACTGTTATTTTTAAATCATTTTTTACTGCTACCTGACATGATAATCTCCAACCATCATTTTTTTCTTTAGCATTAAAATGACTTTCTTCAGTAGGAAGAATTGAACCACCTCCCTCAAGAATCTGACATTTACATTGACTACATGTTCCACCACCGCCACATGCAGAAGAAAGAAAAATTTTATTATCTGCTAATGTCTGTAGTAGTTTTGATCCTGTTTGTACTTCAAGTTTATTTTCTTCATCACCATTAATTGTTATTAAAACATTTCCTGAAGCAACTAATTGGCTTCTTGCAAGAAGAATTACAACCACAAGAAGTAAAACTATACCTGTAAATGAAACAACCCCTAGAACTAAATCCATTTAAATACTCCTATAAAGATATTCCGCCAAAAGACATGAAACCAAAACTCATTAAACCTACTATTATGAAAGTCATACCAAGACCTTTAAGTCCTTCAGGAATATCAGAGTACTTTAATTTTTCTCTAATTCCGGCAAGTATAACAATAGCCATTGCCCAACCAAAACCTGCACCAAGACCGTAAGCAATACTTTCAGTAAACATCAGATCTTTTTCTACCATAAATAAAGAAGCACCCAATATTGCACAATTAACTGTGATTAAAGGTAAAAATACTCCAAGAGCATTATATAAAGCAGGTATATATCTATCTAAAAACATTTCCAAAATCTGAACTGCTGCAGCTATTACTCCTATATAACTAATTAATTCAACAAACTCTAAGTTGGTATTTGGTAAGCCAGCCCAAGTAAGAGCTCCTTCCCTTAATATATAGTTATAAATTAGATTATTTAAAGGTACTGTAATAGCACACACAACTATCACGGCTATTCCTAGACCGAAAGCTGCATCAATTTTCTTTGATATAGCTAAAAAGGTACACATCCCTAAAAAAAGTGATAAAGCTATATTTTCAATAAAGACTGTATTAATGAAGATATTTAGATAATGTTCAAACATTTAATTCTCTTTTATTTAAATTTGGTGAAACTGAATGTTTAGTTAAATCAAATTCATCTTCCTCAATCTGATCATTGTTATAGCCTCTTATTAACCATATAAATAAACCAATGATAATAAATGAGCTTGGTGGAAGGAGAAGGAGATTATTAGTTGGGTACCAGTCACCAAAAATTGGAACACCAAACAGAGTTCCTGCACCAAAAAGTTCACGAATAAAAGCCACACCAATTAAAATTAAACTATATCCAATACCATTCCCAAGACCATCAAGAAAGCTTACGAAAGGTTTTTCCTTCATTGCAAAAGCTTCAGCTCTGCCCATTACGATACAATTTGTAATTATTAAACCAACAAATACTGACAATTTTTTACTTGTTTCATAATCGTAAGCCTTAAGAAGTTCATCAACCAAAATAACCAATGTAGCAATAATAGTCATTTGAACAATAATTCGAACAGATGATGGAATATAGTTTCTAATGATAGAAATAAATAAATTTGATAATGACACGACAGATGTTAAAGCAATACACATTATCAGGGTGACATTTAAATTACTCGTTACAGCTAATGCTGAGCAAATTCCTAAAATCTGAAGGGTTATTGGATTCTCCTTGATTAAAGGGTTAAGAAGTACTTCTTTATATTGCTTAAGACTCATAATCAAAATTTTGCAAAAGTTTTAAATAACCTGAATCACTAAACCAATACTCAATCATATTTGAAACACCTCTACTTGTAAGAGTTGCTCCAGAGAGACCATCAACCATATATTTAGCATCATTCATATTTTGATCAACAGCACCTTTAATTACTTGTAGCTTTACATCTCCTGATTGATAAATTTCTTTGCCTACCCAAATATCTTTCCAATTTGGATTATCAACCTCTCCACCTAGACCAGGTGTTTCCTTATGTTCATAAAATTCAATACCAACAACAGTATTAAAATCATTTTCAATTGCAATATAACCATAAAGAGTTCCCCATAAACCATAGCCTCGTATTGGTAGAATTAATTTATCTATTTGATTATCTTTAGTTGAAAAATAAATTTTTCCAATATTTTCTCTATTTTTAATAATTGCAATATCTTTATCAGCAGGAACTGGTTTAGATTGATCTGAGAATCTTAGTGATTGAAGTTGATCATATTTATCAATATCAAAACCTTTATAGTCTCTATATGTTTTACCTGTATCAAAATCTAAAAAACGAATTTCAAGATTTTTAAATTGATCTTCGACTGGTATAGATTGATCATAAATGTTGGCAGCTTCTAGTATCTTAATTCTTTTGTCATTGAGTTTATTTGTATTTTGTTGATCTCTAAGAGATACAGCTGTAAAAGAAACAAAAAGTGAGCATAGCAAGCAAACTGCAAGAGTAACACCTAAGGTCTTCATAATAGTCTCATTCATAATGCTTCTCTATATTTAAGTTTCTTTTTAATATTATTGTTAACAACTAAATGATCTATAACAGGTGCTAATAAATTAGCAAAAAGTATAGCAAGCATCATTCCTTCAGGGAATGCTGGATTAACTACACGAATAAGTACAACTGTCACTCCTATAACTATTCCATATATCCATCTACCTTTATTAGTTCCAGAACCTGAAACTGGTTCAGTAGCCATAAAAACTAAGCCAAATGCAAAACTACCTATAACAAGATGCCAATAAAATGGAACATTAAACATTGGGTTAGTATCAGAACCAATAATATTGAAAAGTGAGCTTGTAATAAACATTCCCAAAAGAGTTCCAAGCATGATTCGATAAGAAGCAATTCTGGTCATTAAAAGGATTATTGCAGCTATTGAAATTGCAATAATAGAAGTCTCCCCTACTGACCCTGGTATGTTCCCAGCAAAAGCATCAAACCAGCTAAATTTATCTGTAAGCCCAGGTACACCACTTTCTGCAGCAACACCAAGAGGAGTAGCGCCAGAATAACCCTGAGGAATAATCATTTGATCTCCTAAGCCAGAGATCCAAACTTTATCTCCTGAAATGTCAGATGGATATGCGAAATAAAGAAAAGCTCTTCCAGTTAATGCTGGATTAAGGAAGTTTTTACCAGTGCCACCGAAAATTTCTTTACCAATAACAATTCCAAATGTTATTCCTAAAGCTGCCTGCCATAAAGGTAGGTCTGGCGGACAACTAAGAGCAAATAAAACAGAAGATACAAAAAAACCTTCATTGACCTCATGTTTTCTAATAATAGCAAACAAGATTTCCCACGATATCCCAACTAAAAATGTAGTTGCATAAATAGGAATAAAGTAGACAGCACCAAACCATATTTTATTAATGAAACTATTTGGCTCATAACCAAAAATATTAACTAAATAATGATGCCAATCACCTGTATTTGGTGTATTTATAAGAGCTAAGTATTCAAGGGATTGGTTTCCGATGTTATACATTCCAAAGAACATAGCTGGAAATGTTGCCAACCATACTATAACCATCATTCTTTGAATATCTAGAGCATCTCTTACATGGATTGGATTTTTAGTTCTATTTCTAGAAAGAAAAAAAAGGTTTTCGAAGATGTCAAAAATTGGAAAATATTTTTCAGCCACACCACCTTTTGAGAAAGAAGGTTTTGCATCATCCTTGGACTGTAGAATGATAAGCGACGCGCCTCAAGCCGAGGTGGATGAATGACTGTTTATTTCTCGTTTCTTCGCAGCAAATAGGCGAGGGCGAGAATAATCGCCAATGCCAGAGCGGCGGTTGGCGTCACGGCGGCGATGAAGGCAGCCACCGTATTGGCGACTGACACCACATAGGGGCCGGCCGCCTCACCCACTAGCAGATAGATAACCAGAATGGCCAAAACCAGCGCGCCGCCGGTTTCGGCAATGCGTAAAAATAGGTTACGCAGCAATTTGGCATGGGCCTCAAAGCTTTCCATCATGGCGCTCTTTCTCCTCTGCTATTGGGCTTGGTGGTTGGGATTAGCTGTTGCGGACCAGCATCAAGATGACGCCGAGAGCAATCAAGCCGGGTAGACCGGCATCGCCAAAACTGGCGATCAGCGCGGTAATATTACCGGCAACATCGCCCAAAAAGGCCATATTGTCCGGCCCGACCAGCAGGCTTGCGACAATAGCCAGCGCCAGTAGCGAGACGAACACCTCGATGACATTGGTCACAATGGTTTTGATTTGATCCATGGCTGGGAACCTCCTGTTCTTATTCTTATTCCCCAATGCCGCCTTTGCGACGGCATGGCCAAATCTTAAGAAGTGGCGGTAGGGGATGCCAGCAATCTACGGCCATTTAGGGGTATTATTGGCAAAACCGAAATAAAATTACGTTAACGGCATCTGATTTAGTGTTTTATTTCGCAAAAAATATGTCGTCTCGAATCAAAACCGCCTCAATCGGCATTGCGATATGGCAATAGCGCTGACATACTTCGCGCAGGGATATTTGGGAGGATTGACCGTGACGACAGCTGCAACAGCACCCTTATCGAAAACCACATTGGGCATGTATGGGCTGATGGGCGCGCCCTTGGCGCTGGTCGGATACCCAATCGCCATTTGGTTGCCGGCTTTTTATGCCAGTGAAATCGGCGTGTCGCTGGCCGCCGTTGCCACCATGTTGTTGATCGCTAAATTGTCAGATGTGGTTACAGACCCGCTGGTCGGCATGGTGTCAGACCGTCTGCGCACGCCAATCGGGCGCCGCCGTCCGCTTATATTGCTCGGTGTGCCGGTGCTGTGTGGCTCCATATGGCTGCTTTTCGTGCCGATGGAGGGGGCAGACGCCACTTATTTGCTGTTGTGTATTGCCGGCATGTATATCGGCACCACTTTGGTGGGGCTACCCTATGGCGCATGGGGGGCGGAGCTGTCGCCGGATTATCACCAGCGCGCCCGCGTTACCGCCTGGCGCGAGCAGTTCACCCTGCTGGGGCTGCTGGCTGCCGCTTTTATTCCGTTTTTGGTCGAGCAATATGGCGATGGCGAAACCTCGTCAATTATGCGGGGTATGGCCATTGCGATTGCCATTGCCGCCCCAATTGCGGCCTTGGCATTGGCGTTTTTCGTCAAAGAGGTTCCGGCCGACGAAGTCGCGCAAGGGGCGCGGCAATCTTTTGTCGACGGGCTGAAAAAAGTTTGGGCCAATAAGCCGATGCGGATGATTATCGCCATCATTCTGATTGTCACGCTGGCCGAGGCCTTCCGCAATGCGCTGTCGTTGTTCTTTATGAAATCGGTCATTCAGGCCGGTGGGGTCGGAACGCTGTATTTCATTTATTTCGTCGCCGGTCTGGCAGCGGTTCCGGCATGGCTGTGGCTTGGTCGCAAGCTCGGCAAGCATATTGCCTTTTGCATTTGCATGTTCACCGTATCGATTATCTCTGCCATCAATATGGCTTTTACGGCCGATGACTATACGCTGTTCGTGGTTTTCTTTATCGCCAAGGGAGCGTGTTTTGGTGGTTTGCAATTTTTGCCGCTGGCCATTTTGGCCGATGTGATTGACGTCGAAACCGCAGAAACCGGCAAGGCACGCGCCGGTTCGTACATCGCCTTGGCCAGCATGACATCGAAAATATCAACCGCGTTGGGCACGTTTTTGGCCATTCGGGCGCTGTCGTTAACCGATTACAATGCCAAATTGCTGGCCGATAATGCGTTTGATGACCTGCTGGTTTTGCGGGTGCTTTATGCGATTATTCCTGCCGTGTTCTTTATCGGCGCCATTGTGCTGGCGGTTAAGTTTCCGCTTACCGCACAAGTGCATGCCGAATTGCAGGCCCGCATTCAGGCACAGCGCAGCGGCTAGTCATATTTTGCGCGCCGTATAAATCGGTATCAATAAACCGGCAATGAGTATGGTGTTGGAATAGACATTGAGGCCAAAGCCGGTGGCGATGGAAATCGCCCCATCAATGACATACCAAACCACGGCCACAATGGTGATGTGGCGCCACAGCGGCGGCCCATATTTATGCGCGGCGCGAATGAGATAAAGCAGCGTCAGCCCCCAGCCAATGGTGACGGCGCCCATCAACCCGACAGCAAAACGCTCCGTATCGTTCAGCGTCTCGTTAACGGCCGGATTAAGAAAGCTCAGCAGGCGATGGGCCGGTTCATCGGTTTGTGGCCAAGCGGCACCGGCCAAAACGGCACCGAATAAAACCACCAGAAAACACCAGACATCCAGCCAGTTACGTGCAAATTGGCTCATCTTTTTGTCTCCTCCTTTTTGTCGCAGACCGCAAAGCGGTAGGCTTTGTTATTATTGAGACGTGTAAAGCGTAGCGAAAACGGCGAGCCAATGAAACAGGATGATGAAAAGAATAAGCAGGGCGGCAAAGAAAAACCGCCGACTGATGCATCAGCCGGCGGTGAACTTGCTTATTTCAGAAAACCGAAGCCGCATAAACCAATGGATGTCGGCTGGTTTTATGATGACGAAGAATTCTTCGCCGAACATATGGATGAATTTGACTGGTAGCCTTTGATTGCCGACTAAAGCGCGGCAGCCATCAGATACAGGCAGACCAGTGAAGCCATCCAAATGGCGGTGCGGACATAGGCCAGCCCCATCAGATAAGAGATCAGATAGGCAATCCGCAGCCCGAACCATACGGCCGCCGCTTCAGTCGCTGAGGCGCCGCTGCTGACGGCCAGCACGGCCAGTGGCAAAAACAGAAACAGGCTTTCCTGCAAATTGCGCACGGCGCGTTGGGCGCGGCCCGGCAATTCCGACACGGTGACATCAGTGTCACGATTGCCCAGATAGTAAGACAGCGCAGCGTCTTTGCGCATTTGCGCCAGTGAATTGGGCAGCATCAGTTGCACCACATACAAAACCATCGTGGCAAAAATCAGTTCGAGCATTTTGTCCTCCCTCACATTGGCAGAATCGCCAAGCTCCCTTATCCTAGGCGGAGAATGTATCCGCGTCATGCATGTTTTGCGGCATAATGCGCGTAGCATAAGACGAAATGACAGGCGAGGTGGCCGGGTGAGTGAAGCCGCACCAGAACTGCCGCAAGACGGCGACTATCTTGGCTCTGAGAGCCTAACGGCGGAGCGCCTGGAGGCCATCCAGCAATTTGTGCTGGACGAAGACCGCGCCGCGCTTCTGGCGGTGCTGGAAGACCGCCACGAGGCTGATATTGCCGAAATCATTACCGTGCTGGCGCCTGATTTGCGTCGCCGCTTGGTGGCGCTGGTCGGCGGTGACTTGCCGGCCGAAGTATTTGCCGAATTTGACGATGCCATTCGTGATGATGTGCTGGAGGCGACCGATAGCGAAACGGTTGCCGAAGCGGTGCAGCAACTCGATAGTGATGATGCGGTCTTCTTGCTTGAGGATATGGAAGAAGACGAGCGCGCCGAAGTGCTCGACAAGATATCCGACACTGACCGTTTGGTGCTTGAGCGCGCGCTTGACTATCCGGAAGACAGTGCCGGTCGCTTGATGCAATCGCAGTTTATCGCCGTGCCGCCGTTTTGGACGGTTGGCCAGACCATTGACTATTTGCGCGAGACGCCGGATTTGCCGGATAGCTTTCTGGAGATTTATGTCAGCGACCCGACCCATACCCCGGTCGGGGTGGTGCACTTGGCAGAAATATTGCGCGCCCAGCGTCCGGCAGCCATGGAAAATTTGCTGCATGATGACTTCACCATTATTGACGCGCTGACCGACCGCGAAGAAGTGGCGCGCCTGTTTGAGCGTTATAATCTTGTCAGTGCGCCGGTGGTCGATGAAGACCAACGGCTTATCGGTGTCATTACCGCTGATGATGTCTATGAGGTGATGGCCGAGGAAGCCAGCGAAGATATTCTCCGCCTTGGTGGTGTCGGTGATGAGGCGGTGTCGGATACGATTATCGAAACGGCGCGCAGCCGGGTCTCATGGTTGTTTGTCAATCTGCTGACCGCGATTGCCGCCTCGCTGGTTATCGGCCTGTTTGATGCCTCTATTGAGCGCATGGTGGCGCTGGCCATTTTGATGCCGATTGTCGCTTCTATGGGCGGCAATGCCGGCACCCAAACCCTGACCATTACGGTGCGCGGTCTGGCAACGCAGGAATTGTTGCCGGTCAATACGTTCCGCGTGGTGATGCGCGAATTGGGCGTCGGTTTCGTCAATGGCTTTGTATTTGCCATTGTTGCCGGTGTGGTCAGTGCGCTGTGGTTTGACGATATTCTGCTGGGCGGCATTTTGGCCGCTGCCATGATGGTCAATCTTATTGTTGCCGCATTGGCCGGTATTCTCATTCCCATCGGCCTTGACCGCGCCAATATTGACCCGGCCATCGCCTCCAGTGTTTTCGTCACAACGGTCACCGATGTTTTCGGTTTCTTTGCTTTTCTCGGTTTTGCGACAATATTCCTGCTATAGGGATTTTATGAAACAGCGTTTAATCATGTCGGCCGCAGCCTTGGCCCTGAGCTTGCTGAGCGGCCACGCTATGGCTGAATGGCGCAATGGCGCCGCCTTGGCGACCGCCTTGCCGCAAGCTGTGGCCGCTGAAATGGACGGCAAGCTATATGTGATGAGCGGCAAAGCCGGCCAGGGCTTGCGCAATTTCTTTGAGCAATATGATATGCGCGGCGATGGCTGGCGGCCGTTAACACCAATGCCGACGGAGCTGTCGCATTTCGCGGTTGCCGCCGGCACCGGTCGGGTGTTTGTCTCCGGTGGGCGTGAAAATAATGGCGCGCGCCTGGCCGCCGGTCTGTGGATGTATGCGCCCGATACGGCCGTCTGGCTGGAACTTGGCAGTCTGCCATCGGCGCGGGCTGACCATGTCAGCTTTTTTGCCGATAATCGCGTGTTTCTGTTTGGCGGCGTCGGCCGCGATGCAGGGCGTGTGCAAAGCTATGATGTCAGCAGCGGCAAATGGCGCAATTGGGCAAATCCAATGCCGGTCGCCGTGTCAGACGCTGCCGCCACCCGCTATGGCGATGAGATTGTGTTGGCCGGTGGCCGCAATACGGCCGGACGACCGGTCAAAACCGTGCAAGCGTTCAACTTGAAAACCGGCAAATGGCGGCAATTGCCGCCGCTGCCGATTGCCGTGACCGGCGGCGCTTTGGGCGTCTTGGATGACGGGCTGCATTTTGCCGGTGGCTTTTCACCGGCCCGTGGCAAGGTGATGGCCAGCCATAACCGCTTGGTCGGTGAGCGCTGGCAAAGACAAGAACCGATGCCTGATGGCGGCCGTCATCGCATGGCCTATCATGCTGCCAATGGTAAATTTGTGCTGATTGGCGGCGCGGTTGGCGGTGGCTTTTATGCCCTGTTCACGGCCTCGGATCGGGTCAGTCTATTCAACCGCTAAACACTGGAATTAGGCCGCGCGCGGCCTATCATGGTGAGCATGATACATCTGGTAAAATTATGCGTCGGCGCTGATGACATCAGCGATTTGGTTGATTGGCAAAATCATTTGCAAAAGACCTATGGCAAAGTGTTTCACACCACACGCATGGTGCCGAAGCGGCAGGCCGATTTGTTGGAAGGCGGCTCAATTTACTGGGTAATTAAGCGGCAAATCCGTGTTCGCCAGCGCATTCTCGATATTGAGGAGTTTACCGATGGGCAGGGCATTCGCCGCTGTCATCTGCATCTCGACCCGCAATTGGTGTACACCCGCTTGCAGGCGCGGCGGCCGTTTCAGGGTTGGCGTTACCTGACCAAAGAAGATGCGCCCGATGACGCCCCGACCAATATTGAATTGGATGAGGATATGCCGGAAGCGTTGAAAGAAGAATTGGCCGAATTGGGACTGCTCTGATGCTGCTCAGCTTCGGGCCGGCATATTATCCAGCAACCGCACATCACCAAGACGGGCGACCACCAAAGCCCGCCGCTGCTCGGTTTTTGTGTCCGGCAGGGCCAGCGTCTCGGCATCGCGAATGGTAATATAATCAATGGCGGTAAACCCGGCATCCAGTAGCGCTTGTCGGGCTTCTGCTTCGGCCTCGGCTGCGGGCAGGGGACTGTCTGCCATTTGTCGTAAAATCACATTCAGTTGACCGGCAATCGGGCGTTGCTCCGGCGTCAGATACACATTGCGCGACGACATGGCCAGCCCATCGGCTTCGCGGATAATCGGCCCGCCGATAATCTCAACCGGTATGTCCAAATCGCGCGCCATTCGCTTGATGACCAGTAATTGCTGGTAATCCTTCTCGCCAAAAATCGCTACATCGGGTTGGCTTTGCAGCAGCAATTTGCACACAATCAGCGCCACACCGCCAAAGAAATGCGGTCGGTTGTCGGTCTCCAATCCCAGTGCCGGGCCTTGCACATCAATCGCCGTGGCAAAGCCGTCGGGATACATTTCCGCCGCGCTAGGGGCAAATACGCCATGGCAGGGCGTGTCGGCAAGGGCTGCCAAATCAGCCGCCTCCTGACGCGGATAGGTATCCAAATCTTCATGCGCGGCAAATTGTGTCGGATTGACGAAAAGCGACACAACCACACGGTCCGCCTTATCGCTTATCGCCTCGACCAAGGACAAATGCCCGGCATGCAGCGCGCCCATGGTCGGCACCAGCCCGACGCGTAAGCCCTCGGCTTTCCATTGCGCCACTTGCGCGCGCATTTCGGCAATGGTTCGAAAAACAGGCGGGCGCATTACGGGGTCTCGCTGCCGTCGCGGTCATCGACCAAATAAGAGGCGGAAATGCCCCCATCGACCCGCATCACACTGCCGGTTTGCCAGCCCGCATCGTCGGACAGCAAAAAGCATACCGTGGCGGCGATTTCTTCCGTGCGGCCCAGCCGACCCATAGGAATGTGCTGTCGTCGCTTTTGCCATTTTTCATCACTGTCGAAATAG
The DNA here is from genome assembly GCA_049889915.1 of Parvibaculales bacterium. Classification (GTDB taxonomy): domain Bacteria; phylum Pseudomonadota; class Alphaproteobacteria; order RS24; family RS24; genus UBA8337. Next base: position 22,459 of record JBMHCM010000094.1, on the reverse strand, counting down.
CGCGCTGTCCGTTCGGTCAGCACCGGGCCGGGGGCAACACAATTGGCGCGAATATTGTCGCGCGCATGGGTCATGGCAATTTCGCGGGTCATCGCCTCCAACGCGCCCTTGCTGGTGGTATAGGCGATTTGCGGGTTGGCCGATGCGCTATGCGCGACAACCGAAGAAAGTGTCACCAAGGCGCCGCTTTTTTGCTTCACCAAAAGCGGCAGCGCATATTTGTAAATAAGAAATGCGCCGGTCAAATTGACATCCAGCGTTTGCTGCCAGCTTTCCAGCGGCGTGTCGATTGGTGTGCCATCATCATCGGCCAGCATGGCGGCATTATTGACCACGCCGTCAAGGCCACCGAGTTGTGATATGGCGGTCCCAATCATGCTCTCAATGGCGGCCGCATCGCGCAAATCGGCGGCCAGCGCGACCGCGTCGCCTTTCAGGGCGGTCAGGGCTGCATCGGCCTCGGCTTGTGATTTTTCACACAAAACCAGCTGCGCACCGTCTCGCAGGGCGCGCGCCGCAATGGCGCGGCCAATGCCGCCATTGGCGCCGGTGATGATGATTTTCTTGCCGTTCAAACTCATAAGCCTATCCTAGGCGACAGTGCCGTAAATTGCAGCGATATTCCGGAATCGGGTTTATACTCAAATCGGTCAAAAGAGAAGGAAAACCAGTGCAGGAAGATAGCCAAGATTATCTGTCTGAGCAGGAAGTGGCCGATGTCCATATGGGCGGCCCGCATGTCATTGTTATCGGCAATGAAAAAGGCGGCTCCGGCAAAACCACCGTCACCATGCATATTATCGCCGCGTTGATGGAGGCCGGTAAGTCTGTCGGCTCGATTGACCTTGATGTGCGGCAGCAATCTCTTACCCGTTATATCGAAAATCGCGCCAGCTGGATTGGCAAGCGTGATCAACAAATGCCCGATCATATCGCCTTGCAACATGGCCGCAGCAATCGGGTAGATGAACGACACCGCGAAGAAAGCGAAGCCTTTGTGCAGGCGCTCGGTCGGTTGCGCGCCAATCATGATTTTATCGTTGTCGATTGTCCCGGCACGGATAGCTATTTATCGCGCCTCGGTCACGCTTCGGCTGATACGCTGATTACGCCGCTCAATGAAAGTTTTATCGACCTCGATTTATTGGCCAAGCTCGACCCGATGACGTTGGATATTGTCGGGCCAAGCATTTATGCCGAGAAAGTGTGGTCGTGTAAGCAAGCGCGCATTCAGGCCGACGGGTCGACCATTGATTGGGTGGTGATGCGCAACCGCACCACGCATATTCACGCGAAAAACCGGCAACGCATTGAAGATACGCTTGACCAATTGAGCCAACGCCTAAGCTTTCGCCAAGTCAAAGGCTTGTCTGAGCGGGTTGTGTTCCGTGAAATGTTTCCTGCCGGTCTGACCTTGCTGGATTTGACGGAAGAGGAAAGCGGCAGTGGTGTGACGATGAGCCATGTTGCCGCCCGTGCTGAGGTGCACGCGCTGCTGAAGGCGCTTAACCTGCCGGGAGTGGGCGCCTAATGCCATATTTGTTGATGGGCATTGCAGCGCTGATGCTGCTGTATTTCATTGCCTCAAGGGTGCAAAAAAGCTCGGCCCGTGCCGCCAAATTATCATTTTACGCGCTGATGTTTGCGCTGGCTTTGGCCGGTGTGGTGGCCGCCATTGCGATTGGCCGCTATGGGCTGGCAGCCCCGGCCGGGGCGTTCGGTCTGTGGGCCATGCGGGCCTATTTGCTGGCGCGGCAAATCAAAGCCAAAGCCGAGCAGGGCGGCGGTCAGCAAAGCCGTCGGCCATCCCCGCCGCCACAAAGCACGATGAGCCGCACTGAGGCGTTGGAGGTTTTGGGGCTGTCAGAGGGCGCATCGGCCGATGATATTGAAGCCGCTTACAAGGCGCTGATTGTCAAAAACCACCCCGATCAAGGGGGTACGGATTGGTTGGCGGCGCGGTTAAATGAAGCGCGCGCGGTTTTGCTCGATAGCTAAAAATCGTTACGGCGCGATGGGCAGGCAGCTTGGCGTCACATTGCGCAGCTGATGGCACAAATCAAAGGCTTGCGGTTCCGACAAATTGGCGAAACGGGCGCGATAAACCGGACGGCCGTTTTTCTCGACTTCCTCGGTCAGCATTTGGGCATGTTGCAGCTCATCTCCCATCAGGCGACGGACACGCTGTAATTGGCTTTGTGCGTGATTGGAAGCCGAAAAAGCGCCGACCTGGATTTTCCAATCCTTCGGCAGTTGCGCCAATTGTAGGCCCTGTGTCGGTTCGGTGAGGGCAGCGACCGGACGGCCCAACCAGCTTGCGGCCAGTTGTAATTTCTCGCGCGCCGGTTTGCCGGTTTCAAAGGCGGTGGCACGCGGCAGACTGCGCTCGGCCAGTGACATGACATGGCGATTGCGAATGCTGGCCGTGCGGCCGCCAATCACCACAACTATGATGCGTTTGCCGTCGCGCTGCACGGCAGTAGCAATATTATAGCCGGAAGCGCGGATATAGCCGGTCTTCATACCCATCGCGCCTTCAAGACGGCGTAGCACATGATTGTGGGTGGTATAGGTGGTGCCGTCATAGCGAAAGCTGGTGGTCTGCCACATGGATTCAAAATGCGGAAACCGCTTGAGCAAGGCTTTGGCCAGCTTAGCCATGTCGCGGGCTGTTGTTTGCTGCCGCCAATGATACAGGCCCGACGCATTAATGAACTGCGTGTCATACAAGCCGATGCGGCGCGCTGTTTTGGTCATGCGGCGGGCGAATTTCGCCTCAGAGCCGGAAATATGTTCGGCCACGGCGGTGGCGACATCATTGGCCGATTTGACGATCAATGCCTGCATGGCGATGCGCGCCGGCAGGCGATGGCCGCGCTTCAGGCCCAGCTTGCTGGGCGGCTGCTTGCTGGCATTGCGCGACATATAAATCGGTGTGTCCGGCTTCAGGCGTCCGGCGGCGATTTCTTCCAGCATGATATAGACCGTCATCAGCTTGGTCAGGCTGGCCGGATAGCGGTTTTGGTCGGCTCGATATTGCTGCAATGTGCGCCCTGTGGTCGCATCAACCACGATGGAAGCAAAAGGCGCCGCCTTCACAGGCGCGGGCGCAGCGAAAAAGACCCATGCAAAACATAGGCTTAACACGCATTTGGTTGTTACGCGGCTAATCACTGAATCACCTCTCTATCGGCATCATAGCAAGCGGCATTTGCGTTGTGAATTTCCGACCTAGTTATTTTACTGGCCTGTCACCCGATAGACGCTTTTGGGGTGACGATAGGGCGTCCGCATAACGGCTTGATGAAAAGGTCGATACAAAGGTAAAATTGCAGCATGATGCTGAATGAAAAAAACATTGAACGCCTGCAAGATGACAAGCAGTCAAATGGCGGTGATGGCGAGAGCGGCACGGTTACGCTGACGCGGACCAAAACCAAAAAGCCATCCATGTATAAGGTCATCTTGTTGAATGATGATTACACGCCGATGGAGTTTGTCATCTATGTCTTGCAGCGGTTTTTTTCAAAGAGTGCCGAAGATGCAACCAAAATCATGCTGCATGTGCACCAGAATGGCGTTGGTATTTGCGGCGTCTTTACATATGAGGTCGCAGAGACCAAGGTAACACAAGTAATGGATCTGGCACGGCAGCACGACCACCCGCTGCAATGCACGATGGAAAAAGACTGAACGGGAGCGCAACGTGCCGGCATTTTCAAAAGAACTGGAACAAGGACTGCATCGTGCTTTGGTGATGGCCAATGATCGCAGCCATGAATATGCCACGCTTGAACATTTGCTCTATGCGCTGACCGAAGACCCGGATGCGCTGGCGGTGATGGAGGCGTGCGGCGTCGATGTCAGTCTGCTGCGCAGCAATTTGGTCAATTATATCGATAATGAGCTGACCGGCTTGGTTATTGATGATGACGAAGACAGCAAGCCAACCGCCGGGTTTCAGCGGGTCATCCAGCGGGCCGTTATTCATGTACAAAGCTCCGGCCGCGACGAGGTAACCGGTGCCAATGTGCTGGTGGCGATGTTTGCCGAGCGCGAAAGCCATGCCGCTTACTTCCTGCAAGAGCAAGAAATGACACGCTATGACGCGGTTAATTTCATCTCGCACGGGGTTGCCAAGGCAGCCGGTAAAACCGAGACGCGCCGTGTCGAGGGTGCCGGTGATATTGACGAAGAGGGCGGCGGTGTACCGGATGGCGAAGCGCTGGCCGCATATTGCGTCAACCTCAATGAAAAAGCCCGCGATGGCCGGGTCGACCCGCTTATCGGCCGCTCCAAAGAGGTGGCGCGGGCCATCCAAATCCTCTGCCGCCGCAATAAAAACAACCCGCTGCTGGTCGGTGACCCCGGCGTTGGTAAAACCGCTATTGCTGAGGGGCTGGCGCGCAAAATCATTGAAGGCGATGTGCCGGATGTGTTGCAGGACAATATCATTTACTCGCTGGATATGGGCGTGCTGCTGGCCGGCACGCGTTATCGCGGTGACTTTGAAGAGCGCCTTAAACAAGTCATGTCCGAATTGGAAGACATGCCGGAAGCCATTCTTTTCATTGATGAAATTCACACCGTTATTGGCGCCGGTGCGACCTCCGGCGGGGCCATGGATGCGTCCAATCTGTTGAAACCGGCTTTGCAAGGCGGCAGCCTGCGCTGCATGGGCTCAACCACCTATAAAGAGTTCCGCCAGCATTTTGAGAAAGACCGGGCGCTGGCGCGGCGCTTTCAAAAGATTGACGTCAGTGAGCCCAGCGTGCCGGATACGATTAAAATCTTGCAAGGGCTGAAGAGCTATTTCGAAGAGTTTCATAAAATCCGCTACACCAATGAAGCGTTGAAGTCGGCGGTTGAGCTGTCAGCCCGCTATATGGCCGATCGCAAATTGCCTGATAAGGCGATCGATGTGATTGACGAGGTGGGGGCGTCGCAAATGCTGCTGGCCCCGTCCAAGCGCAAGAAAACGATTGGCGTGAAGGATGTTGAGGCGACCATTGCCACCATGGCGCGCATACCGCCAAAAACCGTCTCGAAAGACGATACGGAAAAACTGCAAGGGCTTGATGTAACGCTGAAGCGCGTCGTGTTCGGCCAAGACGAGGCAATCGCCGCTTTGGCCGCCTCTATCAAGCTGTCGCGCGCCGGTTTGCGCGAGCCGGAAAAACCGATTGGCAGCTATTTATTCTCCGGCCCGACCGGTGTCGGCAAAACCGAAGTGGCGCGCCAATTGGCATCAGCCCTGGGTGTCGAATTGCTGCGCTTTGACATGTCTGAATATATGGAGCGCCATACCGTGTCGCGGCTCATTGGGGCGCCTCCGGGCTATGTCGGCTATGACCAAGGCGGTTTGTTGACCGATGGTGTCGATCAAAATACGCATTGCGTGTTGCTGCTCGATGAAATCGAGAAAGCCCACCCCGACCTGTTCAACGTGCTGTTGCAGGTGATGGACCATGGCAGCTTGACCGACGCTAATGGCCGCAAGGTCGACTTCCGCAATGTCATCATCATTATGACAACCAATGCCGGGGCCTCGGATATGGCGAAAGAGCCGATGGGCTTTGGCCGCATCAAGCGCGAGGGCGAGGATACGGAAGCCATTAACCGCATGTTCACGCCGGAATTCCGTAACCGCCTCGACTCCATTGTGCCGTTTGGCAATCTGCCGCCGGAAGTTGTTGTCCGTGTGGTCGAGAAGTTTATTCTTGAGCTGGAAATGCAGCTGTCTGACCGCAATGTGATGATTGATGTTTCCAAAAAGGCGATGGACTGGTTGGTTGAGAAGGGCTACGACATGCAAATGGGCGCGCGGCCCATGGCCCGCATCATTCAAGAAAACATCAAAAAGCCGCTGGCCGACGAGTTGCTGTTCGGTCAGCTTAAAGGCGGTGGCGTGGTGACGGTCGACCTTAATAAGAAGGGCGAATTGACCTTCAAATATAAGGGCGACAAGAAGGCCGGTAAGCCAAGCGAGAAAGTAACCTGATAAGGGCTAGAGGGCGGCGCGGATTTTTTCTGCAACCGCACTCAGCACGTCCATATCCTCAGGCTCACGGGCATGAAACTTAAGCTCCAGCCCCTCATGGCGCGGTAGAATGTGCATGTGATAATGCGGCACGGTTTGACCGGCCGCCGACCCGTTGAGCTGCACCATCATAAAGCCCGGCGCGTCGAGCGCTTTCATCACAGCCGGAGCCACTTTGCCTGCCGTTGCCATAACCGCGGCCGCGGCGGCGTCAGACAGGTCGAGAAAAGTGACGGCCGGCGTTTTGGGGATAACAAGACAATGGCCTTCGGCTTGCGGCATGATATCCATAAAGGCCAGCGTATGCTCGTCTTCATACAAAGTGATATTGGGAATTTCGCCGCGCAAGATTTTTGCGAAGATGTTTTGCGCGTCATAAGCGTCGCCGAGATTAATCATTTTGTCCCTCATTATTGGCTGTCTTTTTGAACGGTGTGTGATTGCTCAAAACCTCGATCTCATTGTCCACATATTGCCGTTCGCTTTCAAGATAATGCGCCACCGCTTCACGCAAGCCCTCATGGGCGATGAAATGCGCCGAATAGGTGCGATGCGGGGCATAGCCACGGGCCAGCTTATGGGTGCCTTGCGCGCCTGCCTCAACGCGCTGCAGGCCGCGCGCAATGGCGAAATCAATGGCTTGGTAATAGCACAGCTCAAAATGCAGAAAGGGGTGGTCTTCAATGCAGCCCCAATTGCGGCCATACAGTGTATCGCCACCGATAAAATTCAGCGCGCCGGCAATGTAATGCCCCTCGCGCTTGGCCAGCACCAGTAAAATATCCTCCGGCATGGCGTCATGAATACGGGTGAAGAAATCACGCGTTAAATAGGGCGTGCCCCATTTGCGATGGCCGGTATCAATGTAGAAATGAAAAAACGCATCCCAATGCTCAGGCTGCAGGCTATCGCCGGTTAACCATTCCACCTCAATGCCGTTTTCCAGCGCCTTGGCGCGCTCCTTACGCAGGTTCTTGCGCTTGCGCGAGGCAAGGGCGTCGAGAAACCCGTCAAAGCTCTGATAGCCGTCATTCTGCCAATGGAATTGCTGGTCGGTACGCTGCAAAAAACCCTTATCACCGAGCTGTTGCCAATCATCTTCAGGTAAAAAATTGAGATGCAGCGAAGACGCATCGAGCTTGTTTAGCAAGGTCAATGCACCGGCCAATAATTGCGTTTGATGCTCTGCCGCATCCGGCCCGGGCCGCACCAGCAGCCTGCGCCCACCGGCCGGTGTAAACGGCACGGCGCACAGTAATTTCGGATAATAATTGCCACCGGCGCGATGAAACGCATCAGCCCAGCCATAATCGAAAATATACTCGCCCTGACTATGGCTCTTCAAATAGAGCGGCATGGCGGCCAGCAGCTGACCGGCTTCATCTTCCAGCAGTAAATGACGGCCAAGCCAACCGGTGTCGCCGGTTGCTGACCCGCTTTCTTCCAAAGCCAACAAAAACGCATGCCGCAGAAACGGGTTGTAAACCGCACCGGCCGGATTGGCACAGGCGTCCCAATCAGCGGCCGCAACCTCTGAAAGGTGAGAAATTACGCGCATCTGCACGGTGTCGCTCATGCACCCTCGCTGATGGCTATGCCCTCAATTTCAACAATGGCGTCAATTTCGACGGCCCAATTCATCGGCAGGCTGGCCACACCGACCGCTACCCGGCTATGCACACCGCGCGCGCCGAACAGGTCATGCATCAGCTCAGAGGCGCCGTTCAGCACTGCAGGCTGATGGGTAAAATCAGCCGTGCTGTTAACAAAGCCATTGAGCCGCACGACCTTCACCAAGCGGTCAAAATCGCCGCCTAACGCGGTGTTCAAATGCGCCAATATATTCAACCCGCATAGGGTGGCGGCACGATTACCGTCTTCAATTTCCAAATCAGCGCCCAAGCGGCCGGTAATTGTCGCGCCACTGGCCGCGACCGGCCCTTGGCCCGAAATCATCAGCAAATTGCCGCTTTGCACATAGGGGGCATAAGCGCCCAAAGGGGCTTTGGCTTGCGGTAACACAAGGCCTTGATTATCCAATTTGGTGGTAATGCTAGTCATCATATCCTCTTGCCGGAAATTAGGGCGGGGTGAGCAAAAACCTAGCGCAGAATTGTCGCGTGCTAAAGGCCGCGTCCCTTTTTGATGCTGCTTTGGCCGAATTTGTCGCGCAGGCTATCCATGGCTTGTTCGGCGGCCTTGCGTTTGGCCTTGTCCGGGTCGGCCAAATCGGGTGGGTCGGCGAAGCTGTCCTTTACCAAATTGGCCAAGCCAATGCCGATAAGGCGAAACTTGTCGCGTGGGCGGTCGGCCAGCACTTGCGCCAATAATTGCTTGCCGACGGCAAAAATAACATCGGCCAATTGCGTCGGGTCGGGCAGGGCGCGATTGCGGGTCAGCGATGACAAGCGGTCGGCCTTCATTTTCAACACCACTGTTTTACCGGCCACGCCCTTGGCCTTGCAGCGGGCGGCGGTTTTTTCGCTCAACCGCCATAAGTGCTTTTCCAGCGCCGCTTGCTCTGACAGGTCTTCATTGAAAGTGGTTTCACTGGAGATTGATTTGGCGGCTGCCGGTGGCGCGATTTTGCGATTGTCTTGGCCGCGCGCCAATCGGGCCAGCCGCAATCCGGTGCTTTCATAGCGGCGCGCCAAATCGGCCTCATCCATTTGCTGCAATTGGCCGATGCTGCGAATGCCGTCACGGGCCAGCCGCGCTTGCATCACCTTGCCGACGCCCCAAATGGCGCTGACCGGCTGGGTGGCCAGAAAATCCAGCGTTTCGGCAGCGCCGATAACCGAAAAGCCGCGCGGCTTATTGAGGTCAGAAGCCAGCTTGGCAAGAAATTTATTGTGCGACAGACCGATGGAAACGGTGATGCCAATCTCGCGTTCAATACGATTGACCAAATGCACCAAGGTTTGCGCAGCCGGGCCACCATGCAGCTTTTCCGTGCCGCGCAAATCCATAAACGCCTCGTCAATCGACAGCGGTTCAACCAAAGGCGTCAGTTCCTGCATCAGGCTGCGCACCTCGCGCCCCACGCGGCCATATTTCTCCATATCCGGCTTGATAATCACCGCATCGGGGCACGCTTTGGTGGCTTGAAACATCGGCATGGCCGAGTGTACACCATGAATGCGCGCCACATAGCAACAGGTCGAGACAACGCCGCGTCGCCCGCCGCCAATAATCACCGGCTTATCTGTCAGCTCCGGGTTGTCGCGCTTTTCAACCGCTGCATAAAATGCATCGCAGTCAAGATGCGCAACGCCGAGCGATGGCAATTCGCTATGCTTTATCAGCCGTGGCGACTGGCAGGCCGGGCACCGTTTTGCCTCGGCGGCAATCTCTGCCATATGCGCGCAATCGCGGCATAGCGCGGTCTCACTCGGCGTGGTCGGCAATCTTTCCGGCGATGAAGTCATGTGCTTCGGCCCAAATATCAATGCGGGCGGTGGCCCCTTCAGCTTTGCCGATCAGCTTACCCAAACGGGCATCGGCAATAAAGTGAATGGCCGTGACATGCGGTGCATGCTCGGCCACTGAGTCGATATTGTGCGGTATATCGTCGAGAAAGAAAACCGGCCCGCTGGTTTTGTCGGCCAGCCATTTGACGGCCGGGCCCTTGAGGCCGGAATTGACCACCACCGGATAATCCATGCCATGGCCGCGCAGGTTTTCAACGCGTGCTTGTTTATGCTCGGCCGGCAAATTGGTCAGTACGACAATTTGCGCCTGCGCCGACAGCATGGCCAGCGTCTCGGCGGCTCCCTCAGCCGCTTCAATATGGGCTGTCTCAGCGGCGAAGAAATCATCAATCAAAGTCGGCACTTTCACCGGCTCATTGGTTTCTTTCGATTTGATATTGCTGCTTAGGGCAAAGCTCGATAGGTCAATCCAAAGCCCGATAGTGTCGAGATAATGCTCCACCCGTTGCATGAATTTCAGCAGCACCTCATCGGCATCGGTGATGATAAGCGGCTTATCGGCATGCACCTCAAGCGCTTGCAATTGATCCATAATTTCCGGGGCTATTTCACTCATCTTACACCTGCTAAAAGGGCGTTACGTCCAATGCGGAAGGTCACCGCCGGGCAGTGCCATGCGGGCGCGGGCCGGGTCTCCCGGGTTAATTTCACGGGCTTCGCAAAACTCAGTCAGCAAAGCCTCATCGGTCAAAAAGAAGTCGAGAATACCGGCCAACATTTCCGGGTCGGCGGCGCGTTCCAACACATCATTCGGTCCCATGCCGGAAAGCGCTGAAAACCGGTCCATCATCTCGTCGAGACCGGCCAAATAGGTCAGCGCTTTCAAAGCCAATATTTCTGCTTGTTCTTGCTGCATGGCCTCATAGTTAGCCCGTTCGGGACGGCTTGCAATATAAAGCGCAATAAAAAAGGCGCCCCGTGGGACGCCTTCATCAAACGCTATCAAGTGCGATTACTTGATTTTGTTTTCCTTGAATTCAACGTGCTTGCGCACAACCGGGTCGTATTTTTTGACAACCATTTTCTCGGTCATGGTGCGGGCATTTTTCTTGGTCACATAGAAAAAGCCGGTGCCTGCAGTGCTTTCCAGCTTGATTTTGACTGTGGTCGGTTTGGCCATCTCTCAAATCCTTAAAACTTGTGTCGCTATTGAGGCGTTACGCGATGCGTGCGGCGTCAGCGGATGGCGTGAAAATAGGCATTTCACCGCCAATGTCAACAGCCAAGCTTGCCTTGTGGGCCATCGGCTAAAGCTCGCTGGTCGCCCATTTGCCGTTTTTCATATGAAAATACGGGGCCGTTGCAGCCATTTGTTTGGCGCGGTTCAATTTCATGCGGTTTTCGACCATATCAATCACCGTGCGGGTGATGGAAGGCAGGTCGAGTTGCCGCGCATCTTCCAAGGTCAGCCAATGCAAGTCGAGCAATTCACCGCTGGCTTTCTCCATGCTTTCCGGGTCGGTGTGAATAAAGTCATCATAGACCATAAAAAACCGCGTATCGAAACGACGCGTCCGGAAAGTTGGCGTCACGGCGCGGCAAATAAAGTCAAGGTGCGCCAAAGGCGGCTCGACACCATGATTGAAATAACTCTGCCATACCTCATTTGAGGAGCGCAGCGGGGTATCGGTGCGGCGGCCGATAATCAGGCCGGTTTCCTCATAAGTCTCGCGAATGGCAGCCAGGGCAAGGCCGCGCAGCGTGTTGTCGCTGACCCGCTTTTGCGTATGCTTGCGCAGACGCTGCATCACCGCTTGGTCTAACTGTTGCGGCACGGCAAGGCGCTGGTCGACGACATCCAAGCGGCCGCCTGGGAAAACAAACTTATTCGGCATGAATTTATGGCTGGCAGCCCGCTTGCCCATCAAGATTTTCGGCGCATCGGCCTCTTGCCTTACAACTATCAGGGTTGAGGCATGGCGCGGCCGCACAGCCGGTGCATTATCCTCACGAAATTCGCCCGGCGCAGCCGGTGTGTTGCCGTATTTAGCGCGATCCATCAGCTTGCTCCTCTTGCAATTCATGCGGCGGGGCAAAACCATGCAGCCGCAAAGCCCATTGCAGACCGACCACAGCGCCTTTGACTACGGGCAATGAGGCCATTGCGACAACCACTGACAGGACGGTGAAAATCAAAAAATGCACCCAAAGCGGCGGCATGTACGCGCGCTCAACCAGCAGGGCGACCGGCACGATAATATGGCCGACGATAAAAATCGTAAAATAGGGCGGGGCGTCATCGGCTTGGTGGCCACCCAAATGCAGGCCGCAATTGGGGCATTTTTCACGCACTTTAAGATATTTGGCGAACAGTGATTTATCACCACATGCCGGACATTGGCCTTTGGCACCGCGCCACATGGCGCTGCTTTTCGAACGTCCTTCCAGCAGCATGGTCTCAATGCTCATCGGCTTCTTCTCCCTGTTGACCGTCGCGTAGGTCGCCGTCCGGTTGGGCGGCTATTGCGCCGTGGTGGGCCGCGTCGACGACCGGCAGCGCGTTTGGCTTTGTTGTCATAAGTGCCACCATCAAGCAGCGAAAACAAGAGGCCGCCTTGCATCGGTGTGGCTTCTTCCAACTCCACTTCGACCGTCTCGCCGATGCGGAAGGTGAGGCCGGTAGTGCCGCCGGTCAGATACATATTACTCTCGTCGGCGAAAAACCGCTCTTCGCCCAATCGCGAAATCGGGATAATGCCCTCGGCACCGGTCTCGTCCAGCGCGACAAACAGACCGGCCCGTGAGACGCCGGAAATACGGGCGGTAAAGCTTTCGCCAATGCGCGCCGACATATGCGCCGCCATATACCGCTCCCCGGCGCTGCGTTCAGCCAGCATGGCGCGCCGCTCGGTTTGCGAAATCGCCTCAGCGATACGGTCCAATTGTTCGGCTTCTTCCTCCGTTTGGCCATCATGTTTTGGGTTGGGGCCAAACTTCATCGCGGCAATCAGCGCCCGATGCACGGTCAGGTCGGCATAGCGGCGAATGGGCGAGGTAAAATGCGCATAGCGCCCTAAGTTGAGGCCAAAATGGCCAATATTATCAATGCTGTAAATCGCTTGTGCTTGGGTGCGCAGTACCGCTTCAGAAACCGTTGGTGCGTGCGGGCTGTCGGCCGCCTGGCTCATCAGCCCGTTGAATAATTGCGGCAACAGCGTTTGGCCAAGGCTCAGTTTAATGTCCATGCTGCGCAGAAAATCAGACAGTGCTTTTACCCGCTCATCCGGCGGTGTGTCATGCACGCGGTAGATTAGCGTCCGGCGATGTTTTTCCAAAGTCTCTGCGGCGCAGACATTGGCCGCCACCATCATCTCTTCAATCAGCTTATGCGCTTCCAATTGCGGCGGCATATAAATGCGGGTGATTTGCCCCTTATCATTCATCTCGACGCGCCGCTCCGGCCGGTTGATGCGCAAGGGTTGCCGCTTATCGCGGGCCTGCGCCATGGCTTTGTAAGCGCGCCATAGAGGTTGCAATATGGCGTCATCAATTTCGGCGGCGCGGTCTTGCGCGGCACCGTCAAAGGCTTGTTGCGCTTGGCCATAGCTCAAACCGGCGGCGATTTTAATCAGCCCGCGATGAAATGTATGACGGCGCTTTCGCCCTTCAGCGTCAAACACCATGCGCACGGCCAGCGCCGGCCGTGCCGCGCCATCATGCAGCGAGCATAAATCGGTCGATAGCCGCTCCGGCAACATCGGCACCACGCGGTCGGGCATGTAAACCGAATTGCCGCGCTTGCGGGCCTCAATATCCATCTCGCTGTTCGGCGTCACATAGGCGGCAACATCGGCAATCGCTACCCAGACAATATGCCCATCAGCGTTTTGCGGGTCATCATCGGGGGCCGCATAAACCGCATCGTCATGGTCGCGCGCATCGGCCGGGTCAATGGTGATGAAAGGAATATCGGTCAAATCCTCGCGGCCGCTTTCGGTCGCTTCATTGACCGCCTCAGCCTCGGCCATAACGGCGTCAGGAAATTCCACACGAATGCCTTGCTCGGCAATGGCAATCAGAGAAAAGGCGTGCGGGTCGTCCGCCTTGCCGATATTTTCCACCATGCGGGCTTTTTTTGTGCCCATACGGCGGGCCGGCAGCTTTTCGCAGGCCAGCAAATCGCCATCTTCGGCCTCGGTGTCGTTTTCCAGCTTATAGTCATAGCGTTCGCGGCGGTCGGCCGGTATCAGCCATAATCCGTCGGGGCGCTCGCGCACCACGCCGAACAAGCGGCCGCCATCACCACCCAATTTACGAATGATGCGGGCAATATATTTATAGCGGCTGTGTTTGCGCAGTCGAGCCAGTGCCACATCACCGGGCGAGACGGGCGGCGCCGAGGCCTGACGGCGATGGCGGCTTTTCGGTTGCCCGCTATCGTCAATCTCAATGACCGGATCATCCTTACCGTCCAGCAAGCTGCCTTCCATGCGGGCGCGCGCTTGCAGCACGCCATATTTATTGCGACCGGTCACTTCAATTACGGTGACGGAGGGTAGGTCGCCTTGGCCGCGCAGGCCGCCTTTGCGACTGCCGTCGAGCAGGCCTTCAGCCGCCAATTCGCGCAGCATGCGTTTGAGCGGAATGCGGTCAGCCCCTTTAATGTTGAAGGCTTTGGCAATGTCGCGCTTGGCTACCTTGCCGTCGCTTTCGGCGATGAATTTCAACACTTCATCGCGCGTCGGCAACTCCCCCATTAGGCGCTCTTCTTTTTCTTGGTCGTTTTGCGCTTCTTGGCCGGGCCTTTGGCAATACGGGCGGCGATCAATTCAAGGCCGCGCTCCAGCGTAATTTCCTCAGGGTTTTCATCCTTCGGAATGGTGGCATTGACCTTTTCATATTTCACATAAGGGCCGAAGCGACCATCCATCACGCGCACCGGTTTCTTGTCATCCGGGTGTTCGCCTAAATCTTTGATGACATTGCCGCCACGGCGTTGTGCCGGGCCCTTGGCTTTGCGCTCGGCAATGACGGTGACGGCGCGATTGACGCCAATCTCAAATACCTCGTCAGGGCTTTCCAGACTAGCTGATTGTTTGCCGGCTTTGATATAGGGGCCGTAGCGGCCAATATCGGCCATAATCTCTTCGCCGGTTTCCGGATGCGTGCCGACCAAGCGCGGCAGGCTCAAAAGCTTCAGCGCATAATCCAAATCCATCTCGGCCGGCGTTTTTCCCTTCGGAATACCGGCGCGTTTCGGCTTGTCGTCGGTCTCGCCCGTATCACCCAATTGGATATAGGGGCCGAAGCGGCCGTTTTTGATATGCACATCAAGCCCGCTTTCCGGGTCTTGGCCGAGAATCCGCTCAATATCGCCTTGCTCGGCTTGCTCGCCGGCAAAGGGGCGCGTGAAGCGGCAATCAGGATAGCGTGTGCAGCCGACAAAGGCGCCGAAGCGACCGGTTTTCAGGCTCAATTCGCCATCGCCGCATTTCGGGCAAACGCGCGGATTGCCGTCTCCGGTATCCTTGAAAATATGCTTGCCCAGCACCTCATTCATCGTGTCGAGGATTTGCGTGTTGCGAATTTCCATGGTCGCATCCACCGTGCGGTGGAAGTCTTCCCAAAAACGCGCCAACACTTCTTTATAACTCAAAGAGCCGTCCGACACTTTGTCCAAATCGGATTCCAGACCGGCGGTGAAATCATATTCAACATAGCGGTCAAAGAAGTTTTCCAAAAAGGCGATAACCAAGCGACCTTTGTCTTGCGGGATAAAGCGATTGCGATCCATCACCACATAATCACGCTCGCGCAACACGCTCAGCACGCTGGCATAGGTGGAGGGGCGACCAATGCCCAGCTCTTCCATGCGCTTGACCAAAGTCGCTTCGCTATAGCGCGGTGGCGGCTCGGTGAAATGCTGTTCCGGCGAAATCTTGAAAACATCAAGCGCCTCGCCCTCAGCCACTTGCGGCAGGCGCGGGCCGTCTTTTTCATCGGCCTCATCATCCTTGCCTTCTTCATACAGCTTCAAAAAGCCGGAGAAGGTAACCACTGTGCCGGAGGCGCGCAAAGCCGTCAGCCCATCAGCCCCGACAATCGAAATGGTGGTGCGTTGCACGCGGGCATTTTCCATTTGCGAGGCCATGGTGCGCTTCCAAATCAGCCCATAGAGCTTGGCTTGGTCGGCATCGAGATAGCGCGTCACATCTTCCGGCCGACGGGCCAATGAGGTCGGGCGAATGGCTTCGTGCGCTTCTTGCGCATTGGCCGCTTTGGTTTCATAAACGCGGGCTTTTTCCGGCAAATACTCATCGCCGAAATCCTCGACAATGATTTTGCGGGTTTCGCTCACCGCTTCCGGCGCGATTTGCGTGCCGTCCGTACGCATATAGGTAATCAGGCCGGTCTCTTCGCCGTCAATGGTGACGCCTTGATAGAGCAATTGCGCCACCTGCATGGTGCGCTTGGCGTTGAAGCCCAGCTTGCGGCTGGCTTCTTGCTGCAAGGTTGAGGTGGTAAATGGCGCTGACGGTTTGCGCTGGCCCGGCTTGCTCTCAATCTTTTCAATCGAGAAGTCGGTGCTGGCAATGGCGGTTTCTGCCGCGCGCGCCATATCTTCATTGGCCAAGGTAAATTTTTCAACCTTTTCGCCCTTATGGGTCACCAATCGTGTGGGCAACATGTCGCCATTCGCGGTTTTGAAATCTGTCGCCACCGACCAATATTCGCGCGGCTCAAACTGGTCGATTTCCAATTCGCGTTCGCAAATCAGCCGCAAAGCCACTGATTGCACGCGACCGGCCGAGCGCGAGCCCGGCAGCTTGCGCCACAAAACCGGCGATAAATTAAAGCCGACCAAATAATCCAAAGCGCGGCGCGCCAAATAGGCGTCGACCAGCTTAGTGTCCAAATCGCGCGGATTGGCCATCGCGTCCAGTACGGCGTTTTTGGTGATGGCGTTAAACACCACGCGGCATACCGGCTTGTCGCCAAGCACTTTCTTTTTGCGCAGCACTTCCAGCACATGCCAGCTAATCGCTTCGCCTTCGCGATCGGGGTCAGTGGCCAGTACCAGACCGTCGGCTTTCTTCACCGCATCGGCAATTTCTTTCAGCCGTTTTCGCGCATCGCCTTGTTCTTCCCAAGACATGGCAAAGTCATTATCGGGGTCCACCGAGCCGTTTTTTTCCGGCAAATCGCGCACATGGCCGAAGGAGGCCAGAACCGTATAGTCCTTGCCGAGATATTTATTGATGGTCTTCGCCTTGGCCGGCGATTCAACAATCACCACTTCCATATTGCGCTCCAATGGCTGTTTCGAGCGCATCATATGGTCAAAACACGGGGCCTTGTCAAATCGCCCGTTAAATGACCTGTCAAATTGGCGATCTATTTGGCTGGTTTTGCAGCGCGTTATATCAGGCTTATTTTGCCGCCCGGCTCCGTGGTCAGCCGACCCGCCAAGTCAAGTTCCAGCAGCACCAAATGCACCACTTGCACCGGCGCATCGGCTTGTGCAATCAGCTCGTCCACCGTCATCGGCACCGGCCCCAATAATTCGATAATGTCCTGCCGTTGGCTGTCGGAAAGCTCAGGGGCCTTGCGTGGTGCCTCAAACGGTTTGCCGCTGCGGGCCGCCATAACGGTGCGCTCAATTTGTGGTTGAATGACGGCCAGCACATCATCCGCGGTTTCCGTCAGCACGGCGCCGTCGCGCAATAAATTATTGCTGCCATGGCATCGCGCATCCAAGGGTGAACCGGGCACGGCAAATACCTCGCGGCCATATTCACCGGCCAGTCGGGCGGTAATCAAAGAGCCGGAACGCCGCGCCGCCTCCACCACAATAACGCCAAGCGACAGACCGGCAATGATACGATTGCGGCGCGGAAACAGGCTGGCTTGCGGCGCCGTGTCGGGCGGGTTTTCGGCCAGCAGCAGGCCTTGCTCGACAATGGCGCTTTGCAAATCGGCATTATCTTTCGGAAAGCTATGCGCCGCGCCATTGCCGATGACAGCAATCGTGCCATGGCTCAACGCCGCTTGATGGGCCGCGCCGTCCACGCCGCGCGCCAAGCCTGAGGTGATGACCAATCCGGCGGCACCGAGAGCGTCGGCCAAATCGCCGGTAATTTTACGCGCCGCAGCAGAGGCATTACGAGCCCCGACCATGGCCATGCTTGGTCGCTGTAAGAGTGACAAATGGCCATGCGCAGCCAGCACCGGCGGCGCATCGGGCAGGCTGTGCAAAAGGCCGGGTAGCCGTCTTCGCCCCAAAACAGATAGCTGCCGCCCAGCGCTTCAGTGGCGGCATATTCTTTCTGCGCTTTGGCGCGGGAAGTCGGTTTGATCGGTTTTTGCCGGCCGCTGCGGGCAGATAAATCGGGCAGGGCGGCCAGCGCTTTTTCAGGGCTGCCATACACCGTCATCAGCCGTTGAAAGGTAACCGGCCCGATATGCGGCGTACGCGCCAGTCTTATATAGTCAATTTGCCGGTCAAGCGGCACAAATGACGCGCCGTTCACCGGCTCGTCTGGTCAAATTCCTGCAACATGGGACCACCTTCTTTTTGTTATTGGTTGGTGCGTTATTTTTGTCCGATTTTCGGCTCTGTGCCGGCCCGTAAGCGGGCAATGTTTTCGCGATGCGCATAGAGGGAAAGCCCGACCATGGCGACGACATAGGGCAGTGCGCCATATTCGCCCAAAAACGCCATCAGCAAGGGCGCAATCAGCATGGCGATAATTGCCGATAAGGAAGAGATGCGGAAGGTCAGCGCCATCAGCAGCCAGAGCAGCAGAAATGCCAAGCCGGTGAGCGGTGAAATCATCAGCAGGGCACCGATGAAAACCGCGACCCCTTTGCCGCCTTTGAAATTCAACCAGACCGGAAACAAATGCCCGATAAAGGCCGCCAGACCGGCAAGAAACGCCGCATGGTCATTGCCCAAACGCCAAATCAGCGCAACCGCGATAAGGCCTTTGGCCGCATCGGCCAGCAGGGTTGCCATCGCCAGCAATTTGCTGCCGGAGCGCAGCACATTGGTCGCGCCAATATTGCCGGAGCCGATGTCACGAATATCGCCTTTGCCGCCCAGCCGCGTGAATATCAATCCGAAAGGAATGGAGCCCAGCCCATAGCCGACGAAAGCCGCCGCCAAAATAACCATTGTGTCACTCATAATATCCCCCCCCGCGCCCGAAATGCCGATCGGCCTAGGCGTCAGACGAAAACACCGCGGTGCCGTCAACATAAGTGGCCAGCACTTGACCTTGTACTTTGCGTCGGTCGATTGCAGCATTTTGCGACTTGGAGCGCAAGCTGTCGGCGTCCACCACCCATGGCGCGCCAATATCAACCAAAGTGAAGTCAGCCGCCATGCCGACTTTCAGGCCGCCGCTAGCCAAGCCCAGCAAATTGGCCGGTTGTTTGGTGACGCAAGCGAGCAGCGGCAGCAGGTCAATCTCATTGGCATGGTGCAGGGTCAGCAGGCCTGACAGCAGCGTTTCCACACCAACCGTGCCATAGGCCGCCTGCGCAAAGGGTTGCCGTTTGGCTTCAGCGTCTTGCGGGTTATGGCCGGACACCACAACATCAATCGTGCCGTCAGCGACACCGGCAATCAGCGCTAGCCGGTCACTTTCGCTGCGCAAGGGCGGGGTCAGCTTGGCGAAGGTGCGGTAATTTTCGACATCATTTTCGTTCAGCATCAAATGCGTTGCCGATACGCCGCACGACACATTAAGGCCGCGTTTCTTGGCGGCGCGAATGGTTTCAACACTGTCGGCGGCAGAAATTTGCGCGATGTGGTAGCGCCCGCCGGTCAGTTCAACGAGGCGCAGGTCACGGTCAATCATCGCCGTTTCCGCAGCCACCGGAATACCGGCCAGACCAAGCCGTGTCGCCAGTTCGCCTTCATGCATTACACCGGCGCTTTGCAAATCGGCATCCATGGCGTGCTGCACAATCAGCGCATTAAAAGTGGCGGCATAAGACAGCGCGCGGCGCATGGCCAGCGCGTTCATAATCGCCTTATCACCATCTGTGAAGGCGACGGCACCGGCCTCGCGCAGCAGGCCGAACTCACTCATCAGCTTGCCCTCGCAGCCGCGTGTCAAAGCGGCCATCGGATGCACATGCACAATCGCTGTGTCGCGGGCGCGCCGGGCAATAAAATCGACCAAGGCTGCATCATCAATCACCGGATTGGTGTTCGGCATGGTCACCATGCCGGTCACGCCGCCGGCCGCCGCCGCTTGGCTGGCCGTGGCCAGTGTTTCGCGGTGTTCTTCACCCGGCTCACCGGTGAAGACTTGCATATCAATCAGGCCCGGCAGAATGGCCAGCCCGCTGCAATCTTGCGTCGGCATATTGGCCGGAATATCAACCTTGCCAAAGCCCGCCACTTTTCCGTCAACCACCAGCAGCGTGCCGGTCGCGTCGATGTTTTGCATCGGGTCAATCAGACGGGCATTGGTGAAAGCGCGATTCATTGCTCGCCTCCCGTCGCATTGGGCAGATTGGCGGCCAAGGCTTCCAGCACGGCCATCCGCACGGCGACCCCCATTTCCACTTGGTCGCGAATAAGACTGCGGTCCGTGTCATCCGCCACGGCGCTGTCAATCTCGACGCCGCGATTCATCGGCCCCGGATGCATCACCAGCGCGTCCGGCTTGGCGAAACTGAGCTTTTCTTGGTCGAGGCCGTAAAGGCGGTAATATTCGCGTACTGACGGAATAAGCGCGCCTTCCATGCGTTCGTTTTGAATGCGCAGCATCATCACAATATCGCAGCCTTCAAGCCCCGCCTTCATATCGGTAAACACGCGCGCGCCAAGTGCCTCAGCGCCGGCCGGCAACAGGGTTTGCGGCCCGATGAGATGCACTTGCGCGCCCATCATATTGAGCAGCAAAAGGTTGGAGCGGGCGACACGGCTATGCGCAATATCGCCGCAAATCGCCACCCGCAAGCCTTGCAGCTTGCTCAGCCGACGGCGAATGGTCAGCGCATCCAATAATGCTTGCGTTGGGTGTTCATGAGCGCCGTCACCGGCATTCAGCACAGCGCAAGATACTTTTTGCGCCAGCAGCGCCACCGCACCACTATCGGCATGCCGCACCACCAGCAGGTCAGGGTTCATGGCATTTAGTGTGACGGCGGTATCGAGCAACGTCTCGCCTTTATTGACGGCAGATGAAGAGACCGACATGTTCATTACATCGGCGCCCAGCCGCTTACCGGCTAGCTCGAAAGAGCTTTGCGTGCGCGTCGAGCTTTCAAAAAACAAATTGATTTGCGTGCGGCCGCGCAGCACCGATGTCTTTTTGTCAATCTGCCGGTTCTGGTCGACATAGGCATCGGCCAGATCAAGCAAATAAGTAATATCGGAAACAGACAGCCCTTCGATCCCCAAAAGGTCGCGGTGCATATAGCCCAGTGTCGTCGTCGCTGTCATTAAAGCAACAGTATATACGGCTCTGCTTGAGTCGGGGCAAGTGAAATAAACCGATGCGCCTGTCGCGTGAGATTAAACGCCGTAATGCGCGTCAATCGCGCCTTGCAGAATATAGGCGGCGGCCATTTTGTCGATAACGTCGGCCCGTTTGGCGCGGCTGGTATCGGCCTCCAGCAAGGTCCGCTCCACGGCGGCTGTCGAAAGGCGTTCATCCCACAGCAAGACCGGACGGGACGGAAAATCCGGCAGATTGTTGAGGTTACGCAAAAAAGCCTGCGTCGCCTGCACGCGCGGACCCGCCGAGCCGTCCATATTGAGCGGCAGACCCATAACCAGCCCGCCAATATTTTCCGCCTCGATAAGGGCGCCCAGCGCCGCCGCATCAAGGCCGAATTTCTTGCGACGAATGGTTTCAAACGGGGTGGCGATTTTATGGCTGCTGTCACCGACCGCCAGCCCAATCGTTTTGCTGCCAAGGTCGAGCCCCATCAGTCTTTGCCCCGGTGCGAGGACGGCGATGAGCGCGCTCGGTGTGTCCATCATCTGCATGCGGCTTGCATAGCATGCAATTGCGTGAAAGTCATATTGCCCTTGGCTTATGGCTTTGCTAGTTTCCGGCCAGATTTTCCAAAGAAGGCAAACATATGTCAGTAGATGAAACTATGGTGCGCCGCATCGCGACACTGGCCCGTATTGGGGTAAGTGATGACGAGGTGCCGGGTCTGGCCAAAGAATTAAGCGCCATTTTGGGCTTTGTTGAGCAATTGTCGGAGCTTGATACACAAGGCGTAAAGCCGCTGACCAGCGCGGTCGACACCAAAATGCGGTGGCGAGACGATGTAGTGACCGATGGTGCCTATCCGCAATATGTGTTGGCCAATGCGCCGGATCGTGACGAAGAATATTTCGCCGTGCCGAAGGTGGTTGAATAAGATGAGTAAATTGACCGATTTGACTTTGGCGGCAGCGCGAGACGGGCTGGCCAATAAAGAGTTTTCCGCAACCGAGCTGACGCAAGCGCATATTGACCGCGTTGCGGCGGCTGACGCACTGAACGCGTATGTTTTGAAAACGCCTGAGCAAGCGCTGGAGATGGCCGCCGCAAGCGACGCCAAAATCGCTGCCGGTGAAGCGCGGCCTCTGGAAGGCTTGCCGCTCGGCATTAAGGATTTGTTCTGCACCAAGGGCGTGCGGACAACAGCATGTTCCAAAATTCTCGGCGATTTTGTGCCGCCCTATGAAAGCACGGTGACCGCCAATTTATGGGCCGATGGTGCGGTGATGCTCGGCAAGCTGAATAATGATGAGTTTGCCATGGGCTCGTCCAATGAAACCTCGTGCTTTGGCGCGACGGTGAACCCATATCGCGGGTCCGGTGATGAGCACTTGGTGCCGGGCGGCTCGTCCGGTGGGTCATCAGCTGCCGTGGCAGCCCGCCTTGGTCTTGCCGCCACCGCCACCGATACCGGTGGTTCCATCCGCCAACCGGCCGCCTTCACCGGCACGGTGGGCCTGAAGCCGACTTAT
>JBMHCM010000093.1:0-7202 GCA_049889915.1 Parvibaculales bacterium | reverse complement strand
CGTTGGTTCCTCGACCGCATCGCCACGCATATTCTGGCCTTTGAGGGCGACAGCCATGTGGAATGGTTTGAGGGCAATTACGCCGATTATGAGGAAGACCGCAAACGCCGCCTCGGCGCCGATGCGGAAGTGCCCAAGCGGATTAAATATAAGCAGTTTAGCCGGTAGAAGGCTTTGTGTATTTGCCTCTAGATTTAATATTTTGCGTTTAAGAACAATAAGTTAAATCACTTTTTGCTTGCTTTATCGTTTGGTGGTTTCATAAGCTTGAGCCATGGCATGCGGAACGGCATGGCAGGGGTTGGGAAACCCTTATTCCAAAGCTGCAATCTTGTATTGCGTATGCGGCTTGGCGCGACAGCGTTAAGCCTTTTTTATTTAAGATTGCAGAAAATCGTTCACCTCGCTTGGTCGGGGTGACGACTGAATAAGGCTTGTCCGAATAAGTCGTAGTCGCTCTTTGGACGACTTTCCTACCCCCGACACCAGCGCAAGCTGGTGTCGCTTGGTTTGGGGGTGAACATGACCGACGAAGAAGCGGGCCATTTGGCCGAAAATCTATGGCTCTATCGGGTAAGGCGGCGCATGTCGCGCGAGGCCCTATGCGCCAAAATTCTGCCGTCGAGAGCCTATCGCGATTATGAATACGGCACGGCGATACCAACCCATGAGGAGGTTGCGCAATTTGCCAAGCGTCTGCAAACAACACCGGAGGCGATGATGCAAAGGCCTGATTATCAATGGCTGATGCGAAATTATCGGGTTCGCAAGGTGCTGGAATATTTCAATTTGCTGACAAACGGAAAACACCGCAAAGCGGTGCTGGATATCCTGCGCGGGCTGCAGGCTGATTAACGCGCAGACTTTGCGGCTTTGCCCCGGCGTCGGGAGGAGACGCCGGGGTTCGCTTCTTAAGCCTGCAGTTCTTAGAATTGCCGCGTTAAGGAGACTTGTGCATTCATCGGGTCACCAACAGATGCCTGGTGCGTGCTGTGCGCATGCGGATAATATTCCTCATCCGTCAGATTTTCGATGTTCACCCGCAATGTTGTGGCGTCTGACATCATGTAAGACAGCGACGCATCAATGCGTGTGTAATCCGGCAGATAGGCGGTTGAGCCGTCTTTGATGAGCGACTCATCTTGATAGGTCAGGCCGATGCCGAAATTCAGCCGCTCATTGGCTTGGTGGGCAACAAAGACCGAATACATGGTTTCCGGCAATTCGCGCGGCGTGTCGCCATCTTTCGTTTCACCGTCCAGTGAGGCATAGCCGAAGGTAATGTCGGTTTTGGCGCCGACCCGGCCTTTGACTTCCAGCTCATAGCCGTCAATCGTAAGGCCTTGAATGTAAGATGAACCGGTGCCGGTGCTGACGGCGGTTTCCTGTTCGCTGTCAAACATGGCGAAGGCCAAATGGAGGGCATCTGAAATATCCCATTTGACGCCATATTCGGTATTTTCATAAACATCCGGGTCCAGCTTTGCATTTGAGGAGGACAGTGATTTGAACTGCTCACCTGAACGCGGCAGGAAGCTCTCGCTCATGCTGGCATAGAAAGACAGATTGGCCTGTGGCTTGTAAATCGCCCCAAGACGCGGCGAAATTTCCTCGTCTTTGCGGCTTTCTGAGGTCACATTGCTCAGGTCTTCCGTGTCTTTGACGGTGATGTCGAAATTATCCATCCGTGCGCCCAAGAGGACTTGCAGATTATCGGCGACTTCGATCTGGTCTTGAATATAAAGCGACGTCACGGTGATTTCCGTTTCCGTGCGATTGTTCAAATCCGTGTTGAAGTTCAGCGTCGTAGCCGTGCCACTTGCGTTGGTTGTCAGGTCAAGCGGGTTTGCAATGTCAAATGTCTCTTTGTCATTACCGGTGGTTGACCAGTTTGAATTGTAACGCAGGTTCTCTGACTGGGTGTCGACATACTCACCGCCGATCAGCACTGTGTGGCGCATGCCACCGGCCATGAATTCATCAGTTACATAACCGTTCAAAATCATATTGGTCCGTTCCGTCGGGTCGCGATACCCGTCCAGCGTAACGGTTTCGTTACTGGCGCTGTAGCCTGACGCATACAGGTTTTGATACATTTTCTCATAATCGCCATAAGTCAGCGATACGACGCCTGTGCGCGTGTCAGAGTATTTACGGGTCACAGAACCGCGCAATATGGTCGCTTCCAATGTCGTGGTATTTTCGGTCGGGCTACCGAACACAATGTCGCGCAAGCTGTCCACCGGTGCGCCATCCGCGCCGGTCGGGATACCACGATCGATAAAGCGCTCATGGTCCATCAGTTCCAAAGACAAATCGACTGTCGTTTGGTCATCCGTGGCGATGCGCAGGGTCGGGGTTACGCCAAGGCGGTCGCCATCATAAAAATCGCGGTCATTTTCAAGCGTCTCGATAAAGGCATTGATACGCAGGGCTGAGTTTTCACCGGTCGGCATATTAACGTCGGTGGCCAAATTATATCCGCCAAATGTGTCGAGATTGACGTCAACCGAACTGTCTGAACCGCCAATCATGGCTTTTTTGGTCACGCGGTTAATGGCACCGCTGACGCCACGGCCGAATTGCATGGCATTGGCCCCGCGCAGCACTTCAACCCGTTCCAGATTGTAAAGCGGGCGGTAATATTGCACGTCGTCGCGCACGCCATCGAGATAGAAGTCGGCCGTTGAGCGCACACCGCGGAAAACAATCGAGTCACGGTGGCCTTCACCCTGCGAGGTGTTGATGCCCGGTGTGTAACGGACAATATCGCCAAGTTCACGGAAGCCGCGATCCTTGATTTCCATAGTGTCGATGATGGAAAGACTTTGCGGCACATTGATGAGCGGTATGGGCATTTTCAGCGCGCCTGAATCATTTGTGCCGCGCGCGGTCACAACAACTTCGTCGGTCGCTGTTTCCTGTGCATTGGCCGGTGAGAGAATAAATGGCAGTAAACTTGCCACCATCAGTGTTTTAGACATGGAATGACGCATCAAAATCCCCTTGTTATTGATAATCATTCGCACCGATTAGTGTAAATGATAATCACTCGCAACAAAAAAAGGCACTTATCGAGAAAAAGTTTTCGCGAGGGCATTAACGCTTAGGCATCATTGTTGATTTGCTTGCGCAAGTGCTCAAGCAGGGCGTTAATGTCGCCCTTATTGTTTTTCAGCACGGAGGCGAAGGCGTCGCGCTGTTCTTGCGCCATCCACACGCCCAACACGCGCACATCAAACAGCGACAGGCTGCCGTCTTTTTCCAGCCGCAGCCACCAATCAATATCAATCGGCTCGCGGCCATTGGCAAATTCAATGCGGCTGGCGACAATAACATTCTTCTTTTTTGCCTGCGCTTTGCCGACCCTCACTTTTTCGTCGGAATATTCGCCCAAGCGATTGGCATAGACTTTGACGATAAACTCGCCCAGCAATTCTTCATAAACCGCGAAGTCTTGCTTCGAGATTTTGCGGCCGAACTGACCCAGCGTGAAGCGGGCAATGCGGCGCATATTGGCGCGCTCTTGCAGCAATTCGGCAAAGGCGGCTTCGCGCCCGGCGCGGGTTTTCTCGGTCGATAAAATGCGAATGGCATCATCGGCCAGCGCCGTAACAAATGCCTGTGCTTGGCCCAAATCGGCCTCTTGCGCCTTCAGCGGCGTCATCAGCAGGGCAAAAGCGGCAAGGCCGGCAAACAGAATACGCATCATCGTCTCCTAAAAATCATCCAAATCATCAAACTCGTCAATATCGGGCAGGTCGTCAAGGCTGGTCACGCCATTGGCAATCTCGCTGTCGCGGTTTTGCCGATACAGGCTACGCACGGTGGCATAAAAATCCACCGAGCTGCGTTCAATCTCGTCGATAATGCCGAGATTGGCGGCGCGGCTGTCTATGCCGTCCAGCGCGTAAGAGCCAAAGGCAATGCCGATATCGCCATCGGCAATATAGGTCCATGGGTCAAACGCCCAATCAATGGTCCAACCGGCCAAATCGCGCGGCGGCATGGGCCCCAGCCCCGGCACGTAAAGATACGGCCCCGGCGCAACGCCATAGACGGCCAGCGTTTGGCCGAAATCTTCTTCATGCCGCTCAAAGCCCATGGCGCGGGCCGGGTCAAACAGACCGGCAAGGCCGATTGTGCTGTTAATGCCAAGCCGCAGCGCGGTGGTGGTGGCGCGGTTGAACTGGCCCTGCAGCGCGTCGTTAACCAGCGTGATGGGCGAGGTGATGTTGTTGAGGAAATTGCGGGTGCCGCGCTTCACCGGCTGCGGCAGCACGTTATAGCCCTTGGCGACCGGCTCCACGATCCAATTATCGAGCGATTGCTCAACGGCAAACATTTTGCGGTTAAACCCTTCATAGGGGTCGTTGGTGTCGCTTACGCCATTGTTTGACGGGCCGGCGGCGCAGGCGGTCAGCGTCATGGCGAGGCAAAGGGCGGGAAGCAAGTGGCGGGTGTGTGTCAGCATATCCATCTCGAACAAGTATATGTATTGATTTAAGGCGTTTTGAGGGCGGCGCAAAGGCCGTTTTTGCCGCGCCCTAAACTACCCCCTGACGATGGTTCTTGACATATAAAGATATCTTTATATAACTCAAAACATGGACAAGCTTCTTGCAGCCCTGCGCGCCGCCGGTGAACCGACGCGGCTTCGTATCCTCGCCATTTTGGCACGGGGCGAATTGACCGTGTCTGAACTGACGCAAGTGCTGCTGCAAAGCCAGCCGCGTATCTCGCGGCATCTCAAATTGCTGGCCGATGCCGGTTTGGTGCAGCGTCATCCGGAGGGCAGTTGGGTGTTTTATCGCTTGGTGGAGGGCGATGCGGCGGCCGCTTTGGTGACGCAAATCATCGCGCAAGTGCCGAGCGATGACCATGATATTTTGCGCGACCGCGAACGGCTTGATGAAGTGCGGGCCGAGCGGGCAGCGCGGGCGCAGGCCTATTTTGCCGCCAATGCCGCCGGTTGGGACGAGTTGCGGCAAAAACATATTCCCGAAACCACCATTGAAGACAAAATGGCGGCGCATATTGGCGACACACCGATACGCTTGCTGGTCGATTTGGGCACCGGCACCGGCCGCATGCTGGAAGTGTTCGGCAGCCAAGCCGAGCGCGCCATCGGTTTCGACATCAGCCCCGACATGCTGACTCTGGCGCGCGCCAAGCTGGATGAAATTGGCGCCGAAAATTGCCAAGTGCGGCAGGGCGATTGCGCCAATGTGCCGCTGGAAGACGGGGTTGCCGATATTGTGATTTTGCATCAAGTGCTGCATTTCCTCGACGACCCGCAGCGCACCGTCAATGAGGCGGCGCGGCTGTTGGCCCCGACCGGCCGGGTGCTGATTGCCGATTTCGGCCCGCACGAATTGGAAAGCCTGCGCGATGAGCACGCGCATCGTCGGCTTGGTTTTGCCGAGGCAGAAATGCAGGCCATGTTGCAGCAGGCCGGATTGCAGGCGGCGGCGGTCGAAACGCTCGGCCCTGATGAAATGGCCGCTCATAAGAACGATTTAACCGTAGCGCTGTGGACAGCGGAAAAAAGGACATAACAGCAATGACAAAAATCAGTTTCGAATTCTTTCCGCCCAAAAGCGAAGCGGCCGCTGAAAAGCTGTGGCACAATATTGGCCGTCTGGCGCCTTTGCAGCCGGATTTCGTCTCTGTCACTTATGGGGCCGGTGGCTCGACCCGCGATCGCACCCATGCATGCGTGAAACGGATTATCGATGAGACCGATTTGAAGCCGGCCGCGCATTTGACCTGCGTGGCGGCCAGCAAGACCGAGGTCGATAGTGTGGTCGATGATTATGCCGCCGCCGGTGTTAAGCATATTGTTGCGCTGCGCGGTGACATGCCGGATATGGGCGCGTTTCAGCCGCATGCAGATGGCTATGATGGCTCGGTGGAGCTGGTTGCGGCTTTGGCCAAACGCGGCGATTTTGACATCACCGTATCAGCCTATCCGGAGAAGCATCCGGAGAGCGCCTCATTGGAGGCTGATATTGATTTGCTGAAAGCCAAGATTGATGCCGGTGCGACCCGTGCCATCACGCAATTCGTTTTCGATACTGAGCAGCATTTGCGCTTCCGCGACAAGCTGGTGGCGGCCGGTGTAACCATTCCGGTGATTGCCGGTATTATGCCGACCACCAATTTCGCCGGGGCCAAACGCATGACTGAGGCGTGTGGCGCAACTATGCCGGACTGGCTGGCGGCGCTGTATGTCGGGCTTGATGAGGACGCCGATACACGGAAGCATATTGCCGCATCGGTTGCCGTCGACCAATGTCGTACATTGCTCGATGAGGGCTTTGACAACCTGCATTTTTATACATTGAACCAGGCAGATCTGACTTTTGCGGTCTGCCGTATCCTGAACCTTGGCGCACAATAAGGGTAATAAGATGAGTTGGACACGCGAAACACGTATCGCCGCTTTGGACAAACAAGTGGCTGACCGCATTTTGATGCTGGATGGCGCCATGGGGACGATGATCCAGCTACACAAGCTGGATGAGGCGGCTTACCGCGGCGAACGTTTTGCCAATTACCATGCCGATGTGGCCGGTAATAATGACCTGCTGTCGCTGACCCAACCGGATATTATTCGTGACATTCACAGTGCTTATTTGCAGGCCGGTAGTGACATCGTTGAGACCAATACGTTTTCTTCGACAACCATTGCACAGGCTGATTATGACATGGAGCATTTGGCCTTTGAGCTGAATGTCGAGGGCGCGCGGCTGGCCCGCGAGGCATGCGATTTGGAAGAAGCGGCTGACCCGTCGCGGCCGCGCTATGTGGCCGGGGCTCTTGGCCCGACCAACCGCACTGCTTCCATTTCGCCCGACGTCAACGACCCCGGCATGCGCAATGTCACATATGACGAATTGCGCGAGGCCTATGCCGAAGCGACACGCGGCCTGATTGAGGGCGGCGCCGATATTATTTTGGTCGAGACGATTTTCGACACGCTGAATGCCAAAGCGGCGATTCATGGCGTGCAAGATGTGTTTGAGGAAACCGGCATCACGCTGCCATTAATGGTCTCCGGCACCATTACCGACCGGTCGGGCCGCACCTTGTCCGGGCAGACGACCGAGGCGTTTTGGAATTCGCTGCGCCATGCCAAGCCGTTTGCCGTTGGTCTTAACTGCGCGCTGGGGGCTGATGAAATGCGCCCCTATGTGGCT
>JBMHCM010000092.1:0-3984 GCA_049889915.1 Parvibaculales bacterium | reverse complement strand
AAACAAATGGAAGAAAAACTGCAAGCGGCCTTTGCACCGCACCAGCTTACCATTACCGATGAGTCACATTTGCACGAAGGCCATATGGGCGCCCGCGACGGCGGTGAGACGCATTTTCGCGTGCATATGCAGGCTGCCGCTTTTGACGGGCAGTCGCGGTTGGAACGGCAACGCGCCGTCTTGGCAGTGCTGCAAGAAGAGCTAGACGGGCCGGTGCACGCTTTGGCGCTGAAGCTGAAAGGCATGGAGGAGGCTTAAGCGGCCTCTTTTACCGCTTGTCTGCCGTGCTGATGCGGATTTGCATGATGCGGTTCTGCTGACGGCTCATAATGCGGAAGCGCAGGCCGTGAAATTCGAACACTTGTCCGATTTCCGGAATGGCGCGCGCCTCATGGATAATCAGACCGGCAATCGAGCTGGCTTCCTCATCGGGCAGGGTCCAGCCCATTTCGCGATTGAGGTCGCGAATCGACAATGCCCCGGCCACTTCCAGCGTGCCATCGGGGCGACGGCGCAGCATATCATCAGGGCGGTCATGTTCATCATCAATGGTGCCGACAATCTCTTCGAGAATATCTTCCATCGTCACCAAGCCCATAATTGCGCCATATTCGTCGACCACCAGCGCGAAATGCGCTTTGCGTTCGCGAAACGCATTGAGCTGTTCGCTGAGCGAGGTGGTTTCCGGCACAAACCAAGGCGGGCTGGCAATTTGCCCGACTTGAATGCCTGACGGACCGACCGGGCTGGTCGCCAAAGCGCGCAGCAAATCCTTGCTGTGCAGCACGCCGATAATGTTTTCCGGTTCATCGCGCCAGAGCGGAATGCGGGTAAACGGGCTGTCCAAAACCTGCTGCACAATGGCCTCGCCGGGCAAGCTGGCATCCAATGTCAGCATGGCGTTACGGTGAATCATAATCTCTTCCACCGTGGTGTCGCCCAAATCGAGAATGCCGCCCAGCATGTCTTTGTCGCCCTTATGCACCGCCCCTTCGGCATGGTGCAGGTCAATGGCGCCCCGAATTTCTTCATGCGCCGGCACCAGCGAAATATCGGCCGATTTGGCGAGACCGGTAATGCGCAAAATCGTGCCGGAAATAAATGACAGGGCGCGGGTTACAGGGGCCAGCAGGATAACCAGAACGCGCAATGGGCCGGCGACCCGCAGGGCCGTTACATCGGGGGCTAAAATAGCGTAGGTTTTCGGCAGCACTTCGGCAAAAATCACCACCATGACGGTCATGACCAAAGTGGCATAAACCACGCCGGTTTCGCCAAACAGGTCGAGAAACAGCCGCGTTGCCAAAGCCGAGGCCATAATATTGACCAGATTATTGCCGAGCAAAATGGCGCCGAGCAGCCGCTCTTTTTGTTCCAGCAGAAAAATCACCCAGCGGGCGCGCCGCGCCCCTTCTTGCTGCAGCCGCATCATGCGGGCTTTGCTGGTTGCGGTCAGCGCGGTCTCTGAACCTGACAGAAAAGCCGATAATATCAGGAGAAACAGAATAATCGCTGCGGTCCAATACAGGCCGTCAGATAAGCCATCGGAGACAGCGCTCATCAGCCGCGCGCTCCTTGCGCAATCAAAAACGGGCGCAGCGTGTCAGCCGTCACATCGGCGGCAATAAAACTGTCGCCCAGCCGATGCGCCAAAATAAAACGCATTTTGCCGGCTTTGACCTTTTTGTCTTGTCCCATGGCCTCAATCAGCGCTTCAGCGTCAAATGCACCATTACCGATTTGCGTCATTTCGGTCGGCAAATCGCAGGCCGCCAAATGCGCTTTCAACCGCGCCGCATCATCGGCCGGGCAATCGCCGCGTTCAGCCGAAAAGGCCAAGGCCAACACCATGCCATAGGCGACCGCCTCGCCATGCAGCAAGGCCGCGCCATAACCGGTCAGTTTCTCAAAAGCATGGCCGAATGTATGGCCGAGATTGAGCAGCGCCCGGTCACCGGCCTCGCGCTCATCGCGGGCGACAATGGCCGCTTTGGCACGGCAGCTTTCGGCCACCGCATGCGCCATGGCTTGCGGGTCGAGGGCCAGCACGTCTTGGCCGTGCGCTTCCAGCCATTCGAAAAACGCCAAATCGCCCAGCGCGCCATATTTCACCACTTCGGCATAACCGGCGCGCAATTCGCGCGGCGGCAGGGTGGCCAGCGCCCCCATATCAGCCAGCACCAAATCGGGCTGATGAAACGCACCGATGAGGTTTTTACCGGCCGTCGCATTGACCGCCGTTTTGCCGCCAATGGAGCTGTCGACTTGGGCCAGCAGCGTGGTCGGAATTTGAATGAAGCGGGTACCGCGGCGCAAAATGGCGGCGGCAAAGCCGGTCAGATCGCCAATCACCCCGCCCCCCAGCGCAACAATGCAATCCTCGCGCTCAATTTTTTGCGCCAGCAGCCAATCGCACAAGGCTTCCAATTGGCCGAAATTCTTCGAGCCTTCACCGGCCGGCACACAATACGTATCATGGCTGATACCGGCGTCGTCGAGGGCCTTTTGCAGCCGCGGCAAATGCAGCTCGGCAACCGTGCTGTCGGTTACAATCGCTAACTTGGGGCGCGGCAAAAGCGGGGCGATAAAATCACCGGCCCTGTCAATCAGGCCGCTGCCGATGAGAATTTCATAACTGCGGTCGCCCAGGGCGACGGAAACGGTTTCGGCAATCGCCGCGTCGGGCGTGGGGGTTACGCTATGCGTCATAATTTCGCTTTAGAGAAAAGCGGCGCTTTTGTCCAGTCCGGCTGCGCCGCGCTTAGGCCAAATGCGCGGCCAGCGCGCTCAGCAAACGCTCAATCGCTTGCTCATGCGTGCCGCCGCCGACATCGACTTTCAAATCCGCCTCGGCATAAAGCGGCCCGCGCGTGTTCATCAGCTCGGTCAATTTGGCGCGCACATCTTGGCCAACCAAAAGCGGTCGCTTGCCCGGTTTGCGGCCAACCCGCTCAACCAATTCATCCAGTGCCACGTCCAGCCAAATCGAGACCGCCTTGTCTTTCACCAAAGCCCGCGTTTCATCATTAACGAAAGCGCCGCCGCCCAGTGCCAGAATATGCGGCGCTTCATCGAGCAGCCGATTGATGACGCGGCGTTCGCCGTCGCGAAACGCCGTTTCGCCATGGCTTTCGAAAATATCGGCAATGCTCATTTGCGCGGCTTTTTCAATTTCATTATCGGCATCGGCAA
This sequence comes from Parvibaculales bacterium, assembly GCA_049889915.1. Lineage (GTDB taxonomy): Bacteria > Pseudomonadota > Alphaproteobacteria > RS24 > RS24 > UBA8337. The sequence goes on along the minus strand of JBMHCM010000092.1, from coordinate 792 downwards.
AGCTCAGCCCCAGCGCGTCGGCCAAGCGTATGCCAAGGCTCGACTTGCCGGCGCCCATCATGCCCAGCAGCACAATCGGACGGTCTAATTTATCGGTCAGCTGGCGGCGCGCGTCTTTATCCATAGCGGCACAGTAGGCGCTTCGCCCGTCGCTCACAAGCATCGCTTTCGGTACCGTTTTAGGGAAGGGCCGGTCGATAAACTTTGCCCCGAAATCGCCGCAAAGCTGTTATAGTACTGCGGAATCAATTGAAGTGCTTGAGGAGGCGCGCATGGGGTCGAAAAATTCGGTTGCCATTATTCTCGGTTTGGTGGTCCTGATTGGCGGCATTGTGTATCTGTCGCAAGCCGTTGAGCCGCCGCGCGATACGGCGGTCGATGTGCTGGAGAATGACAGCTTTAATCGCTGAGCCACGCATGACCGCTTTTCTTCCCAAATTCATAGGCCGCGTGGCGCTGGTGACGACTATTGCTTGCACCCCGTTTCTGGCGGCAGCGCAGAACCCCGGTTCGGGATTTGCGGCGACACCGGTTTTATCGGGTGATGGTGGTCGCACAGGGGCTTTGCGGGCGCCGCTGAACATTATTCCCGCGCCCATGCAAGCGGCGATTGGCGGCCAAGAACAAGCCCCGTTGGTACAAGATAAATTGGCCCCCACCGTGGCAGCGCGGCAATCAAAGCGCGCCGTGCGGGCGGTTGCGGCCCCGCCCCGCGCGGCCCGGGGCCTTGTTAAGGTCGGCTCGCGTTGCTCGCTGCAAGATGCGCCCGGACGTCTGGAGCCCCGCGTTTGG
>JBMHCM010000091.1:0-15226 GCA_049889915.1 Parvibaculales bacterium | reverse complement strand
ATGCAGCTGGAGCCCAAAAACAGCAATTTCTCAACGTCTGCCTTAAAGGCGGCGTGGATGATATTGGCTTCAATCATCAGATTGTCATAGATGAAATCGGCCGGATAGCTGTCATTGGCCAAAATGCCGCCGACACGCGCGGCGCAGACAATCACCGCATCCGGTTGGTTGGCGGCGACCCAGGCTTCCACCTCGGCTTGTCGGGTCAAATCGGCGTCACTGCGTTCGGCCGTCAAGATTGTGCAATCGCGGGCGGCCAAGGTGCGCACCACGGCGCGGCCAACCATGCCCTTATGGCCGGCGACCCAGATTTTTTTACCGCTTAACGCATACATTAAAAGTCAGCCAGTTTACGGTCGACATTCGGCAGCTTGGCATTGTGCAGCGCCACAGAGACCATTTCCGATACAAGGTCTTCAAGGCCGATTTTTGCTTCCCAGCCAAGTTTTTCCTTTGCCTTGGTCGGGTCACCGATCAACAAATCGACCTCGGTGGGGCGGAAATAGCGCGGGTCAATTTCGACCAACACATCGCCGGTTTTGCTGTCTTTACCGACTTCTTCAACGCCTTCGCCTTGCCAGACAATTTCGCGGTCCAACTCGGCAAAAGCCAGTTCAACAAAGCGGCGCACCGTTTCCGTGCGGCCGGTGGCAAGAACGAAATCATCTCCTTCATCATGATTGATGATGGCGTGCATGCCTTCGACATATTCTTCGGCATGGCCCCAGTCGCGCTTGGCGTCAAGATTGCCAAGATACAGTTTCTGCTGTTTGCCGACTTCAATATCTGCGGCTGCCATGGCGATTTTTTGCGTCACAAAGGTTTCGCCGCGCATCGGGCTTTCATGGTTGAACAGAATACCGTTCGAAGCATGCATGCCATAGGCTTCGCGGTAATTGACGCAAATCCAATAAGCGTAAAGTTTAGCGACCGCATAAGGGCTGCGCGGATAAAACGGTGTTGTCTCGCTTTGCGGCACGGCCTGCACCTTGCCGTATAGCTCTGAGGTGGAGGCTTGGTAGAAGCGGGTCCTGTCGACCAGACCTAATGTGCGAATGGCTTCCAAAAAGCGCAGCGTACCAAAGGCGTCGGCATTGGCGGTATATTCAGCTGTTTCAAAGCTGACTTGCACATGGCTTTGCGCGGCCAGATTGTAAATCTCGTCAGGCTCAATGGTTTGCACCAGACGCATAATATTGCTGCTATCGGTCATGTCGCCATAATGCATGAAGAAGCTGACATCATCTTCATGCGGGTCGGTATAGATATTATCCACCCGTTGCGTATTGAACGACGAGGCGCGGCGTTTCATGCCATGCACTTCATAGCCTTTTCCTAAAAGTAAACGCGCCAAATAGGCGCCGTCTTGGCCGGTTATGCCTGTGATAAGGGCTTTTTTCTGGGACATGGCAAAACTCCTGTCATTTGCACCATACCTATCGTGTTCGCTGCCATTTGTCCATTGCGGCGGCAGCACGGATAATCTAGCTTGCTGGCAGATTGGAACCGACATAATGGCACACCAAAAAACCGCATTGGTCACCGGTATTACCGGACAGGATGGCGCATATCTCACCAAGCTGTTGGTCGAGAAGGGCTATACCGTCACCGGTGCGGTGCGTCGTGCCTCAACCCTCAATATTCCGCGCCTCAACGCCATGGGGCTGATGGATGATGTGCACCTCAATACATTGGACATGCAAGATTTCACGTCCATTGTGCGCTTGATTGAAGAGGTGGCACCGGATGAGATTTACAATCTCGGTGGGCAAAGCTCCGTACAAGCTAGCTTTCAACAGCCGCTTTACACCGGTGAAACATCCGGCATGGGCACATTGCGCCTGCTGGAAGCGGTGAATTTGGTCAAGCCGGACACCCGCTTGTTTGAAGCCTCAAGCAGTGAGATTTTTGGCCTGAATGGCGGTGGCACGGTCGATGAAGCGCATGGTTTTCATCCGCGCTCTCCTTATGGTGCGGCGAAGTTGATGGCTTATTGGGCGGTGGTCAATTACCGCGAGGCGCATGGCCTACATGCCTCCAACGGCATTTTGTTCAACCATGAAAGCCCACTGCGCGGCATGGATTTTGTCACGCGCAAAATCACCGCCACATTGGCGCAAATCGCCTGCGGCGGCCAAACCATGCTGCGGCTTGGCAATTTGGACAATGCCCGCGATTGGGGCTTTGCCGGCGATTATGTTGAGGCCATGTGGGCGATGCTGCAACAAGATGCCGGAGATGATTTTGTGGTCGCAACCGGTCAAACACATACGGTGAAACAATTTGTTGAGCTGGCCGCACAAGCGGTCGGGCTGGATTTGGTTTTTGAGGGCGAGGGTTTGGACACTAAAGGTCTGGATCGCAAAACCGGGCGGCAATTGGTCGGGGTCAGCGCTGATTTTTACCGCCCCAGCGAGCCCGACCCGATGGTCGGTAATGCCGCCAAAGCCAAGCGGGTTTTGGGGTGGCAGCCGCGTGTCAATTTTGAACAATTGGTCACCATGATGGCCGAAAGCGACCTTGAGCGGGCGCGCAAAGAACAGGTTTGGTATTGATGAAAAGCCGCGCTGCCCTCGTCCATTTGCTGACTGCCTCCGGGCTGATACCGGTTTTGCTGGCGGTAGACGCTTTGTGGCGCGGGGATGCGTATGCGACGCTTTTATGGCTGGCCGTGGCAGTGGTGATTGACGGGCTGGATGGGCCACTGGCGCGGCGTTTTGAGGTGACGCGGCATATCCCTGAGATAGACGGCGCCATTCTTGACCATATTATCGACTATCTCAGCTATTGCTTTATTCCGGCGCTGATGCTGATGCGCTTTGACATGCTGCCGTCCGGATGGGGGTTGCCAGGTGCTGCTTTATTGTGCATCGCCTCGCTTTATACTTTTGCTTACAAACAGGCCAAGACGGCGGAAAATGATTTCCGTGGCTTTCCCGCATTATGGAATTTGGTGGTGTTTTACATGCTCATCACCCATTCCTCGCAAGCGGCCAATCTGGCGTTGGTTGTCGGCCTCAGCCTGATGACTTTCGCACCTATACGGGTGTTGCATCCGGTGCGGGTGGCGGCCGGTCGCAAAGTCACTTTGCCCTTGGTGATTATTTGGTTGGGGCTGATTTTCGCTTATTTGCTGCGCGCCGAATCTGGTTTGCCACAGATTTTGGACGGTATTTTTATCGCTTTATCATTGTATTTGCTGGGCCTATGTATATGGCGGTCCTTGCAATTTAGAGGTCGATAGGACAGCTGATGACGGAACCCTCCACAGAATCCTCTCAAGATATGCGCTTTACAACGGCGGCGGAACGCCGCCGCGGTATGATTTTGCTGTTTGTCAGCCTGATGGCATTGGGCATGGGGCATACGCTGTTTTTCACCATTTTTCCGCCGGTGGCGCGTGATTTGGGGCTTAGCGAAGTGCAGGTCAGCGCGATTTTTACCCTATCGGCTGTCTTGTGGGTGGTGATGAGCCCGTTTTGGGGGCGGCGCAGCGACAAATGGGGGCGTAAGCCGGTTATTCTGCTCGGCCTGACCGGATTTGGCGTATCGACCGGCGGTTTTGCCGTGCTGCTGGCGATGGGTGAACGCGCCGTGCTGCCCTTGATGACGCTGTATGCTTTGATGATTTTGGTGCGGGCTATTTTCGGCACATTCGGCTCCGGCGCGCCATCTGCCGCGCAAGCCTATATTGCCGACCGCACCTCGCGCGAAGAACGCACAAGCGGGGTCGCCGCCATTGGAGCGGCGTTTGGCATGGGCACGATTTTGGGGCCCGGTTTTGCCGCCGCCTTGGCTTCGTTTGACCTGTTGGCACCGTTTTTCGCCCTCTCAGCCTTCGCGCTTATTGGGGCTGTGTTAATTGCCGTGTTTTTGCCCGAACGTCGTCGCCCGGCCGGTAGCCAAGAGGATGCGCCAAAGCTGAAAGTCACCGACCCGCGCATTCGGATTTTCCTTTTTCTCGGTGTTGCCGTGTCGACCACCGGTGCCGCCGTAATGCAGGTAGCGGCGTTTTTCGTCATGGATACGTTGCAATTGGACGGGCCGCAAACCGCGCAAGTGGTCGGTGTTGCCATGATGGGCATGTCCATGGCCACGCTGTTTGCGCAATTGGTGGTTATTCCGCGCACGCATGCTTCGGTGCGGGCGCTGCTGATTTGGGGCATTTGCTTTACCATGATTGGCACCGGCATGTTGCTGCTGCCGATGAGTGCCGGACTGTTTACTTTCTCTCTAACCCTGCAAGGGTTTGGCGCCGGCCTCATGCGCCCAGCCGTGGCGGCCGGTGGCTCTTTGTCGGTCGAACCGGAAGAGCAGGGGGCGGTGGCCGGGCTGAACTCCTCAACCGCAGCGGTCGGCTTTATTATCGTACCGGTGATTATTATGCCGATTTATCTGATTGCCCCGACCGGGCCGTTTGTCATCGCATTTGTGCAGTCCGGCCTGCTGCTGCTGGCGACGCGCTCCAAAGCGGTGGTTGTGCTGGAAGCCAAAATCGATGTGGAAGAGGTCGAGGAAGACACGCTGTCACGGGCGCCGCGACCGCATTAGCCGTTGCGCTTCGTATCAACGAAAAATCCATTTAGCGATCAAACACACCTTGCGCCTGCCAGCTTTGCATTTGCTGACCGCAACTGGCTGCAAAGGCCAAAGGCTGGTCGAGCAGCACATGATGGCGCGCTTGTAGCAGGTCAAAATGCGGTGATTGCGGGCGCAAATCGCGCATGTAATTTATCAGTTCCATGCGATCAACCGTGTCATGTTCACGGGCCAATTCACCGAACATTGAGCTGACCGGCAGGTCAAGCGTGCGGTAAATCTCCGGCCAATCATCGCCGATTGGAAAGTCGCGATACATATGCGGGTCAAACTTCCACGTCCAACCGCCTTCGACTTCGCGCAGTGAATGGCCGCCAATATAATCGACAATATATTGGTTGGGGCAGGGTTGCTCCGGTTGAAGGCGAAAGCGCGCCAAGGCGGTGTCGAAATCCTCATAAAGACGCGTGTCGCGGGTCAGCTGTGGACGCAAGCTGCCATCCTCGGCTTTTTCCATATACCATTCTTCATGCAGATGCGGCGGGCGCACGTAGTAGTCGCAAATCATCAGTGCTGCCAATTCATCGGTATAGTGATGCGCCGTCAGCAAGGACACCATGCCGCCCATGGAATGGGCAATAATAGCCGGCTTGGCGGCGAAATCGGCACCACGTATCATGGTGATGACACCCTCGGCCATAATGTCTCGGTCGTATTTTTGCAGCCAGCCGCTATCGCCCATGCCCGGCATATCAAGCGAAATAACGTTATAGCGGGGGCTGAGCAGCGGCGCGATGAAGTCGTACCAGCGGGCATGCGCGCCGCCACCATGCATCAACACTAAATTTGGTGCATCGCGTGACGGCCCCTGCCACTGCCGGAAATGCAGCTTGGTGTCTTGATAGGCGACAAATTTATCTTCAGCCGGTGTGGCAATGGCTTGCGTGAACCATTGCGGTTCAAAATCCACAAGCTCACCGGCGGGCAACAGCTCTTGCTGGCCCCCATTCAATGCTTTCATGGGTCAACTCCAAAATTTGCGCCAGACTACATTATCCAGCCGCCTTGCCAAGCCCCGTTTAACAGGCTGTGGCAACCGGTCTCGCAAAGGCCGGGACAGGACGTATAGCAATGGCCATAAGAGAGTACAGAAAACCGGCCCGCTTGCTTGACATATCCCTGTGTCTTGCATATGTTCGCGGCTTCCGAGGCAGGACGACAGGCGTCCGCCTTGCATTTGTTTTATGGAGCCGACGATGAAAGTCCGCAATTCTGTTAAGTCGCTGCGTGATCGCCACCAGAAAAACCAATTGGTGCGCCGTCGTGGTCGGCTTTATGTCATCAATAAAGTCAATAAGCGTTTTAAAGCTCGCCAAGGCTAAGGTTTCCGCCTTATTCGGTGCGAGAGGGGTGCGCCGGCGGGTCACCGAAATGCTGAGCACCATTCTGATTATTATCGTTCTTATCGGTCTGGGTCTTTGGGCCCACGACGCCTATGCGCGTGGCCGATTGCTGGACAATCTGCCGCCTGCCGGGGATTTCATCGAAACCGACAAGGCGGTGCTGCATTATTTGTCTGCCAATACGGCGCCAGATGCCGATAAGCCCGTCTTTGTGCTGATTCACGGCTCCAGCGCCAATGCGCATGATATGATGCTGGCCTTGGGCGACGGTCTGGCTGAAATTGGCACTGTGCTGGCATTTGATCGGCCGGGTATCGGTCGGTCGCGCAATAAGGTGCCGCATATACAAATGGCCGACCCGCGCGCGCAGGCCCGCGAAATTCATAAAGCGGTGAAACAGCTCGGCTACGCGAACCCCTACATTATCGGTCAAAGCTGGGGCGGCTCGACCGCACTGGCCTATGCGCAAGTGCATGGTGAAGAAATTGCCGGAACGATAATGTTGGCGCCGCCGATTGTGCCCTGGTATGGGCCGGATTTTTGGGCTTATCGGCTGGTTACCACACCGATTATCGGTCCGGCTTTTGCCCATATGGTGCTTGGTAAATACGGTTCAACCCAATTGCAGCCGGGGGCTGAGGGGGCGGCGCATCCGGAAGTGACGCCGGATAATTATGTTTATGACACGGCGCTGGCGTTGATTTTGCAGCCGCATGTGTTCATCGCCAATGCGACCTACGCCATCAATTTGAAGCATAATTTGGCTGATATGCAGCGCACGCGCGGCGATATGCCGGGCACATTTGAGCGGCTGATGATTATCCACGGCGATAAAGATCCGACCGTATCGATTAAATGGAACGCGCTGCCCTTTATCAGCGCCCGACCGGATGTCGAATTGATTGAGTTGAAGGGGGCCGGTCATTTGCTGCACCACACGTGGAAGCAAGAAATTATTGACCAAATCGCTCGCTTTATGCGCGACGGCAAGGTGCGCCCCGGCCACCACAAGCTTGAAAAGCAGGGCTGATGGACGCCGCTTTTTCGCTGCGTAACGGTGATGGCGATAAGCGGTTTTTGCTGCTGTGCGACCATGCCAGCAATTATGTACCGCCGGAGTTGAATAATCTCGGCCTGTCGGCGGCGGCGCTTGAGCGGCATATTGCCTATGATTTGGGTGCCTTGGCGGTGGCTGAGCTGATATCAGACAAATTGCGCTGCCCGCTGGTGGCGGCGCAGTTTTCGCGGCTGTTGATTGACCCCAATCGCGGGCTTGATGACCCGACCTTGGTGATGAAGCTGTCGGACGGCGATATTATTCGGGCCAATCAGGCGGTGGATCGGTTTCGCGACAAAGCGGCATGGCAGCAGCGCGTTGATCGCTATTACACGCCTTATAATACCGCCATTGAGACTGCATTGGCGGCAGCGCAGGCAGAAAACATCGCGCCGATAATCTTGTCTGTGCACAGCTTTACGCCGGTTTGGCGCGGCGCGGCGCGGCGATGGCAGGCAGCGGTATTGTGGGATAAGGACGACCGTCTGCGCAATGTGATGATGGATTACATGGCGGCGCGACCGGAGATTTGCTTCGGCGATAACACGCCTTATTCGGGGCAGTTGAAGAATGACTGCCTATATCGCCATGCGACGCAAAACGGCTTGCCGCATGCGCTGATTGAATTGCGGCAAGACATTATTGCCACGCCGCAGGGGCAGGCTGAATGGGCGGCGCATATGGTCGCCATATTGCAGCACGCAGTGGCTCAAAACGGGCTGGCGACACAGCATTTTTACGGCTCGGTAAACGACGAAACATGATGAGACACAATGCCGCTAGGCGCGGCAAATCTCAGCCAAACTGTGGCTTGCCCGTCAATGCGCATCTGCTATAGTCGCGCCGACACTCAAGCTTGGAGGGGAATATGACCGAGAATAATGACAGTCAAAACTGGGGCGAAGAAATGAATCGTCCGGAGCATGAGCAGACTTACGAAGCGTTTTTGGGTTACACCAAATGGACCAGCGTCGTGATTGCTGCGATTCTCGTCTTCTTGCTTTTGTTCGTTTACGAATAGATACAACTACAAGATTAATTCGTTGAGGAGTGGCTAATGGCTGTGAATCTCATTGTTTTGAAGGAAGCCGCTCCGGAAACCCGTGTTTCCGCGACGCCGGAAACGGTCAAGAAAATGACCGGTCTGGGTATTGCGGTAACCGTTGAAGCCGGAGCCGGTGCGGCGTCAGGCTTTGCTGATGCCGATTATAAAACGGCCGGCGCAACTGTTGCTAAAGCGGTGGCCGGTGCGCTGAAAAAAGCCGATGTGGTGTTTGGCGTGCGTGCGCCGAAACCGGCGCAGGTGAAAAGCCTGAAAGCGGGCGCCACTTTGGTGGCGGCTTTGGACCCGTATCAGGATAAAGCCGGTGTCGCTGCCTACAAGGCGGCAAAGATTCAAGCCATGGCCATGGAATTGATGCCGCGCATCACGCGGGCGCAATCGATGGATATTTTGTCCTCGCAGTCCAATTTGGCCGGTTATAAAGCGGTGCTGGACGCAACGGCTGAATATGGCCGCGCCCTGCCAATGATGATGACAGCTGCCGGAACCGTGCCTGCGGCGCGGGTATTTGTCATGGGCGCCGGTGTTGCCGGTCTGCAAGCCATTGCGACCGCCAAGCGCCTTGGTGCCATTGTATCGGCCACCGATGTGCGCCGGGCTGCGGCTGAGCAAGTGGAAAGCCTTGGCGGCACTTTCGTTATGGTTGAAGCCGATGAAGGCGAGAGCGGCGAAACCGAAGGCGGCTATGCCAAGGAAATGAGCGCCGACTATCAAAAACGCCAAGCAGCGCTGGTGACCGAGCACATTGCCAAGCAAGACATTGTTATTTGCACGGCTTTGATTCCGGGCCGTCCGGCACCGGAATTGGTGACGAAGAAAATGCTGGAAGGCATGAAGCCGGGTTCCGTGCTGGTCGATTTGGCTGTGGAACAGGGCGGCAATTGCAAATTGTCCAAAGCCGGTAAAGTGACGGACCACAAAGGCGTAAAGCTGGTGGCACATACCAATGTGCCGGGACGCTTGCCGGGCAATGCGTCTGAGCTTTACGCGCGCAATTTGTTCAATTTCCTCGATGCGTTTTTCGATAAAGAGAAAAAAGCGCTGGCCCTTGATTGGGAAGATGAAATTATCGCCGGTATTGGCCTGACGCGCGATGGTGCCATTGTGCATCCGGCGCTTGCTCCGAAAAAAGAAGCAGCGGCCAAGGCGGTAGATGACGGTGAGGCCACAGCGACGAAAGCCGCTGCAAAGCCGGCCGCCAAAAAAGCACCTGCGAAAAAAGCTGCTGCCAAAAAGCCGGCAGCAAAAAAGGCAGCGGCCAAGAAACCGGCCGCCAAAAAAGCACCGGCCAAAAAACCGGCTGCTAAGAAACCGGCAGCCAAGGGAGCGAAATAATGGATGCTGATGTCATTATCTATCTGATGAGTATCTTCGTGATGGCCGTATTTGTCGGGTATTACGTTGTCTGGTCGGTCACCCCGGCCCTGCACACACCGCTCATGTCGGTGACCAATGCCATTTCATCGGTGATTATTGTCGGTGCCTTGGTGGCAATCGGTGTGGAGGTCGGCATTGACGACCAAGCCGGTGAGCTGACCCGTTGGCTCGGCTTTGCGGCCGTGGTGTTGGCCTCGATCAATATTTTCGGCGGCTTTTTGGTCACCCAGCGCATGCTCGCCATGTATCGCAAAAAAGACAAATAGAGGCCTGATCGATGAGTGCAAATCTTTCTTCATTGTTGTATCTCGCCGCGGGCGTTTTCTTCATTCTGTCGCTGCGTGGGCTTTCCTCACCGGAAACCTCACGGCAGGGCAATTATTTCGGCATGGTGGGCATGGCCATTGCGGTCGGCACCACGCTGTTTCTCATTGACCCGTCCAATCAAGATGCGTTTTTGATTATTGGCGGTGGCGTGGCCATTGGTGGCGTTATCGGCGCCGTGATTGCGCGGCGCATCGCCATGACGGACATGCCGCAATTGGTTGCCGCCTTCCACTCCTTGGTGGGTATGGCCGCCGTATTGGTGGCATGGGCCGCATTCTTGTCGCCGGAAGCCTTCGGCATCGTCAAAAACGGCAGCATCATGACGGCCAGCCTGATTGAGATGTCTATTGGCGTGGCGATTGGTGCGATTACCTTCTCCGGCTCAGTTATTGCGTTTGCCAAATTGCAGGGCACCATGTCCGGCGCCCCGATTTTGTTGCCGCAGCGTCATTTGATTAACATCATCCTGCTGCTCAGCATTCTTGCCGGTATCGTCTATCTGTGTCTCGATCCGGCCAACCAGCTGGTTGAGGTCTTCCTGTTTGTCACCGTGTTGTCCTTCGTCATCGGTTTCCTGATTATCATTCCGATTGGCGGCGCCGATATGCCGGTTGTGGTCTCCATGCTGAACTCATATTCAGGTTGGGCGGCCGCCGGTATCGGCTTTACGCTGGGCAATCTGGCGTTGATTATTACTGGTTCTCTGGTCGGTTCATCGGGCGCGATTTTGTCTTACATTATGTGTAAGGGTATGAACCGCTCGTTCATCTCGGTGATTTTGGGCGGCTTTGGCGGCGATGATGCCGTGGCTGCCGGCGGTGCCGTTGAGCAACGTCCGGTCAAGCAGGGCAGTGCCGAAGACGCAGCTTTCATCATGAAAAACGCTGGTTCCGTCATCATCGTGCCGGGCTATGGCATGGCGGTGGCGCAAGCCCAGCATGCGCTGCGCGAAATGGTTGATGAGCTGAAAAAAGAGGGCGTTAAGGTCTCTTATGCCATTCACCCGGTGGCCGGTCGGATGCCGGGCCATATGAATGTGCTGCTGGCCGAAGCCAATGTGCCTTATGACGAGGTTTTTGAATTGGAAGACATCAACTCCGAATTTGCGCAAGCCGATGTGGCTTTCGTTATCGGGGCCAATGATGTGACCAACCCGTCGGCCAAAACCGATCCGCAAAGCCCGATTTACGGCATGCCGATTTTGGATGTTGAGCGGGCCGGTACGGTGCTGTTTATTAAGCGTGGTATGGGGTCCGGTTATGCCGGTGTGGAGAACGAATTGTTCTTCCGCGACAACACCATGATGTTGTTCTCAGACGCCAAGAAAATGGTCGAAAATATCGTCAAGGCCTTCTAGGTCCGGCGAAACAAAAACAAAGCCCCGGTCGCGAGACCGGGGCTTTTTTTATTGCTTATGAGCGGGCGCTTAATATTTGCGCTTGCCCATGACGAGGCCTTCGCGCTGAGCCGCTTTGCGGGCCAGCTTGCGCACGCGACGGATTGATTCCGCTTTCTCACGCGCGCGCTTTTCCGACGGCTTTTCGTAATGCCCACGGAGCTTCATTTCGCGGAAGACACCTTCACGCTGAAGCTTCTTTTTCAGGACTTTATAAGCCTGATCGACATTGTTATCACGAACGGAAACTTGCACGTTTCATCACCCTTTCAAAGTAGATTAGAGGCAGTTGCCTGCCACTTGGGCCATGGTGTAGCAAGTTGCCGCAAGCTTGTCCAGTGTTCGGGCTTGTTTTTCCGCCCTCGGACGGTCATATTCGGCGCATGGAAAAAACCGACCCCTATGCTGAGACCCGCGCCGCCGTTTTGGCCGCAGCCCTGCCCAATGTGGCGTTTGACGGCTGGACCGACAAGCTGCTGGCTGACGCCATTACAGCCGCTGATGTTGATGCCGATATGGCGCATTTGGCCTTTAAAACTGGCGTCGCGGATTTGATTGCTGCGTTTTCAACGACCGGTGATTCTATAATGCAGGACAATTTGCCGGAAGCCGAGGGGCTGAAAATTCGTGAGCGGGTTACCGAGGCGGTATGGCAGCGTATTTTGGCCGATGCACCGCATAAGGAAGCAGCGCGCCGCGCCGCCGGTTGGTTGTCCGTGCCGGGGCGGCAAAAGCAAGCCGCCTGCCTGCTGTTTGACACCGCCAATATGATGTGGCGATGGGCCGGTGATACGGCAACCGATTATAATTACTATTCCAAACGCCTCATCCTGTCAGGCGTTATCGCTACCACGCGCTTGGCTTGGTTTGATGATGAGAGCGACGATTATGCTGAGACGCGGGCGTTTCTCGAACGGCGCATTGATAATGTGATGCAGTTTGAAAAAGTGAAGGCCAAGGCGCGCGGCTGGTCAGAAAAACTGCACGGCGATAAAGCGCCGTTTGAAGGGGTAATCAGCAGCCTCAGCAAAATGCGCTATGGCCGCAAAACAAACCGTTAAGATTTCGGCTTCAACTGGGTGATATGCGCCATTTTACGGCCCGGCTTGGGGTCGGCCTTGCCGTAAAAATGCAGATAATTAGCCGGTTGCGCGGCCCAACCGGCCCAGCCATCGACTTCATCGCCGAGCAGATTGGTCATCACCGCATCGCTATGCGGCGTCGCATCGCCCAGCGGCCAACCGGCAATAGCCCGGATATGCTGCTCAAATTGCCCGCAATGGCAGGCATCTTGCGTCAAATGGCCGGAATTATGCACCCGCGGGGCAATCTCATTGACCAGCAGCCCGTCTGCCGTGACAAAGCATTCAATGGCCAGCAGGCCGACATAATCCAGCGCCGCAATCAGCGTCTCGGCCATTTTCAAACCGGCAGCATGATGCGCTGCACTGAGCGTGGCCGGCAGGGTGGATTGATAGAGAATGTGATTGCGATGCTCGTTTTCAATCGGCGGATAAGTGGCAATGCTGCCATTGCGGCCACGCGCCACCAGCAGCGATACTTCGCGCTCAAACGGCACCAGCGCTTCCAAAATGGCCGGTTGGCCATCCAATTCCGCCAGCACCGCCGCTATATCGCTATCACCGTTTAGCCGCCATTGGCCTTTGCCGTCATAGCCAAAGCGGCGGGTCTTCAAAATCCCCGCGCCACCGGTTTGCTGCAAGGCGGTGCGCAGGCTGGCTTCATCGGTGATGTCGAAATAATCGGCCACCGCGAAGCCTTGGGCGCGCATAAAGTCTTTTTCGGCCAAACGGTCTTGCGCCACTTGCAACGCTTTGGCGGAGGGGAAAACCGGTTTATGGGTCAATAAATGACTGACCGTATCGACCGGAATGTTTTCAAACTCATAGGTCACCACATCGACGGCGGCGGCAAAGGCGTCGAGCGCCGCCATGTCGGTATAATCGGCACGGGTGGTGTTGACGGCAACCTGACTGGCAGGCGCATCGGCTTCAGGGCAAAAAATATGCGCTTTCAAGCCCAGTTCAGCGGCAGCCAGCGCCAGCATACGGCCCAATTGACCGCCGCCGACAATACCGATGGTTGCGCCCGGTGACAGCGGTTTATCAGACACCGGTATCCTCGCTTGGTGCATCGGCAACGGCTTGTGTGCGGGCGGTGCGCCAGGCTTCCAACCGGTCGCTCAACGCGCTGTCCTCATTGGCCAAGATGGCAGCGGCCAGCAGCGCCGCATTGGTTGCCCCGGCTTCACCAATGGCCAGCGTACCGACCGGCACACCAGCCGGCATTTGCACGATGGAGAGCAGCGAGTCTTGCCCGGATAAAGCGCGCGATTGCACCGGCACGCCCAGCACCGGCACGGTGGTCAACGCCGCAACCATGCCCGGCAGATGAGCAGCGCCACCGGCCCCGGCGATAATCGCTTTCAGGCCGCGTTGTTTGGCGGCTTTGGCATAATCATACATGCGGTCCGGCGTGCGGTGGGCAGAGACGATTTTCACTTCATGGGCAACGCCCAACTCGGTCAAGACATCTGCCGCTTTTTGCATGGTCGGCCAATCGGATTGGCTGCCCATGATAATGCCGATATGCACTGTTTCGCTCATTTCATCCTCGGACGTTAAATCCCTTGAAGGTCACGGAGTTAACCGCAAGTCGCCTGATATGGCAAGACTTGTATCACTCGCCTGCCTTCCATAGGACCTTGTATAACAAGAGGCGGCAGCGGGCGAAAATCTTTTCGCTGGACAAGTGCAGGGTCAAATTGTCATGCTTTAAGGGTTAGCGGGAGGAGTGCGGATGCGTATCGACGCGCGACTTTCCAGCTTAAAGCGTCAGCACAAGGCGCTCGATGAGGAAATCAAAAGCCAACAGGCCGATACCTCATCCAGCACACTTGATATCTGGACGTTGAAGCGCAAGAAATTGGCTCTGAAAGAGCAAATTACCGCGTTGAGCCGGAAATATCTGGCCGAGTAAATCGGCCGCCAGAATTAGCTTTTGAATACGTCTTCCGGGCGTAGCACTTCTTCTTTTGTGTCTTCGCTATCGCTTGACGGAATATCAGCAAATACTTGGCTGTCATCAATCGGCTGGCTGGTAACGGCCGGTTCAAAGCTCGGTGCGGCTTCGGTCGGCTCAGCTTGCAGCGCCGTTGTTTCGGTCGCGTCCTTCAGCGTCTCGCCGTTTTTGGCGGCTTCACGAGCCAAACGTTTCTGGCGACGTTCTTCGCGCTTGGCGGCTTTGGCGACATATTCATCCAGATCAATTTGCGAGCACAGACCCAGCGTCACCGGATCGAGCGGCGTGATATTGGCCATATTCCAATGGGTGCGGTCGCGTACGCTTTGAATGGTCGGCTTGGTGGTGCCGACCAGACGACCGACTTCCGCATCGTTCAATTCTGGGTGGTTGCGCACCAACCAGGCAATTGCGCCGGGCCGTTCTTGGCGTTTCGACAAAGGCGTGTAGCGGGCGCCTTTGCGGGCCTTTGGGGCCGGCACATCGCGCTTGGCGGCGGCCAATTCAAGATAGGCGGTCGCATCATTTTGGCAGCGTTCAATTTCATCGCGGGTCAGCTGGCCGTTGGAAACCGGGTCCATGCCTTTAATACCGGCGGCAACATCGCCATTGGCAATGCCTTTGACTTCCAGCGGATGCAGGCCGCAAAAAACGGCAATCTGGTCAAAAGTCAAAGCTGTGTTATCAACCAGCCATACGGCGGTGGCTTTCGGCATAAGCGGTGCAGTCATCGGTTTCTCCATCGCGAACACGTGTTTTTGATGCCTCACCGGTCGCTAGACCAATGCATCCACAAACACATGAGATTTAAGGATATGTATCGGATATAGCCGACTGTCGCCCTGTCTGTAAAGCGCTTTACGGCGGGGTTAAGCGCAATCGAGGATAATTTTGCCGATATGTTGGCTTTCTTCCATGCGCTGATGGGCGCGACCCGCTTCCGCCAGGGGAATAACACAATCAACCACCGGTTTGACGGCGCCGACAATATGCGGCCAGAACCGCTCGGCGACGGCTTGCGT
>JBMHCM010000090.1:0-3665 GCA_049889915.1 Parvibaculales bacterium | reverse complement strand
GCCGCCGTGCCGCCGACCATAAAGGTCAGCGTGCCGGCCGCCGCACCACCGACACCGCCGGAGACCGGGGCATCGACCATCTCAAAACCGGCCTCTGTCGCCGCGCCCGCAACCTTGCGTGCCGTATCGACATCAATGGTTGAGCTGTCAATCAGCAGCGCGCCTTTCGGGGCATTGGCCAGTACGCCATCATCTGTCGCGTAAACGCTCTCCACATGCTTGCCGGCCGGCAACATGGACACGACGATTTCAGCCGCGCTGACGGCCGCGGCAATGGTATCGGCCGACTGTCCACCGGCATCGCGCAGCGCCGCCTTGGCATCATCCGACAGGTCAAAACCGGTGACAGCATGACCGGCGGCAACCAGATTTTTCGCCATGGGCAGGCCCATATTTCCCAAACCGATAAAAGTGATATTGCTCATAATGTCTCCCTAAAATTGAAGCTCGCCGCCTTCGGCATCCGTCAGCGGCGCGAAGATGGCGTTAATGTCTGCCTGCGGCGTCCAATTCGGTGCGCCGTCTTTTTCCAAAATCGTGGCGCGCACACCCTCGTAAAAATCGGGCAGCGCCATAATGCGGGTGACGGCGCGCATCTCCATGCGCATGCATGCGTCAAAATCGGCCTCAATGCCGTCGCGCATTTGCCTAAGCGCCACTGCCGCGCTGGTCGGCGATTTTGATGCTATCGCCGCCGCCTGCGCTTGCGCCCATTCGTTGCCATCGGCTTTAAGGGCTGTGGTAATATCGGCCACGCTGTCGCCGGCAAACAAGCGGTCAATATCGGCTTGTTGCGCGGGCAGGCTCGCCCCTTCAGGGGCTTGATGATGGGCCGCCAAAATCGCGCCCACATCGCCGCCTTCAGCCAACGCATCTTTCACCGCGTGGATGTTTTCAGACGGCGTGTAATGCGTTGCCACACCGGCTGCCAGACTGTCAGCGCCGCGCAATCGCGCGCCGGTCAACACCAACCAAGCGCCGGTCTCGCCCGGCAAGCGAGGCAGAAAATACGTGCCGCCAACATCGGGCAGCAGGCCGATACCGGTTTCCGGCATGGCGAACATGGTTTTTTCGGTCGCCACGCGGTGGCTGCCATGCACCGACACACCCACGCCGCCGCCCATGGTAATGCCGTCAATCAGCGCGATATAGGGTTTGGGAAAAGTCTTGATTTGCCGGTTCAGCTGATATTCTTCGCGGTAAAAGCCTGTCGCCTCCGGCGTCCCGGCCTTACCCCAATCATGCAAGGCGCGAATGTCACCACCGGCGCAAAAGCCCTTTTCCCCCGCTCCTTCAATGACCACATTTTCAATCGCATCATCGGCCGCCCAGTCGCTCAGCACCGGCTTCATCAGCCGCACCATATTCAGCGTCAGCGCGTTTAGCGCCTCAGGGCGATTAAGCGTTATGACGCCACTATTGCCGTGGCGCGCAAATAAAACTTCTTCGGTCATTATTTCAAAATATCGCGGGCGATAATCATCCGCATAATCTCATTTGTGCCTTCAAGGATTTGGTGCACGCGCAAGTCACGCACCATGCGTTCGACCTCATAGTCCTGCAAATAGCCATAGCCGCCATGAATTTGCAGCGCCTCATTGGCGACATTAAAGCAGGCATCGGTGACAAAACGTTTGGCCATGGCCGATTTGCGGGTCTTTTCCGGCTTACCTTCATCCAGTGTTTTGGCAGCCTCATACAGCATCAGCCGTGCCGCTTCGAGATCGGTCGCCATATCGGCCAGCTTAAACTGGATGGCCTGAAAATCGGCAATCGGCTGGCCAAATTGCTCGCGGTCTTTGGCATAATCGACAGCTTTTTCATAAGCCCGCTGCGCCGTACCCAGCGAACAAGCGGCGATGTTCAAACGCCCGCCATCCAGCCCCATCATGGCAAACTTAAAGCCCTCGCCTTCTTCGCCAATGCGGTTTTCCACCGGCACGCGGCAATCTTCAAAAATCACCTGCGCAGTCGGCTGGCTATGCCAACCCATTTTCTTCTCATTGGCACCAAAGCTGAGGCCCGGCGCGTCCTTTTCGATAATGAAACACGAAACGCCTTTGGGGCCATCATCTCCCGTGCGCACCATGGCGACGTAAATGTCTGAGGTGCCGGCACCGGAGATAAACGCCTTGCCGCCATTCAACACATAATGGTCGCCATCTCGCACGGCACGCGAGCGCATGGCACCGGCATCAGAGCCGGAGCCCGATTCGGTCAGGCAATAGCTGGCGATTAAATCCATTGTGGTGAGGCGCGGCAAATATTTGGCGCGCTGGGCATCATTGCCGAATGTATCAATCATCCAGCTGGCCATATTGTGAATGGTCACAAAAGCCGCGGTTGAGGTGCAGCCACCGGACAGCGCTTCGAAAATCAGCGCTGCATCAAAACGCGACAGACCGGAACCGCCATGCTCTTCTTGCAGGTAAATACCGGCAAACCCAAGCGCCGCCATGTCGCGCATCGTATCAACCGGAAAAATCTTTTCTTCGTCCCAGCGCATGGCATGCGGGGCCAATTGCTCGCGCGCAAAGTTGCGCGCCATGTCTTGAATCGCGATTTGATCTTCGCTCAACATATGACGTCCTCCCAAACTGCGCTTAACATAATGCAAAGATTGCCGCCGCGCCATAGTCAGGCTATGAAAGGGCAAGGAAATTATGGCTATGATGAAAACCACACGAACCTTTCCCGCCACCCGCTTGCGCCGATTGCGCCAAGCCGATTGGGCGCGCCGCTTGGTGCAGGAAACCACCCTGTCACCGGCTGATTTTATTTGGCCGCTATTCGTCATTGAAGGCGATAATCAGCGCGAGCCGATTGCTGCCATGCCGGGGGTCGAGCGGCTCAGCATTGACCTCGCCGTCGAGGCCGCCAAACAACCCGCCGCTTTGGGCATTCCGGTGATTGCGCTGTTTCCCAACACACCGGCAGAGGCGCGCAGCGATAATGGCCATGAGGCGCTTAACCCCGATAATCTGATTTGCCGCGCCACCCGCGCCATTAAACAGGCCGTGCCGGAAATCGGTATTTTGTGCGATGTCGCCCTCGACCCCTATACAGCGCACGGTCATGACGGGTTGATGGATGGCGAGACCATTCTCAATGATGAAACGGTTGAGGTATTGGTCGGCCAATCGCTCAATCAAGTCAATGCCGGTTGTGACATTATCGCGCCGTCCGACATGATGGATGGGCGCATTGCCGCCATTCGCGCTGAGCTGGAAAAAACCGGCCATCAAAACACGCTGATTATGGCCTATAGCGCCAAATATGCCTCTGCTTTTTACGGGCCGTTTCGTGAAGCGGTCGGCAGTGGCGGCCGATTGAAGGGCGACAAGAAAACCTATCAAATGGACGCCGCCAATACGGATGAAGCGCTGCATGAAATTGCCCTCGATATTGAGGAAGGCGCCGATATGGTGATGGTGAAACCGGGCATGCCCTATTTGGATGTTGTGGCGCGCTGCAAAAGCACATTCGGCGTGCCGACCTTCGCCTATCAAGTATCGGGCGAATACGCCATGTTGGCCGGGGCCATTGAGCGCGATTGGCTGGACCGCGATCGGGTTATTCTCGAAAGCTTGATGTCCTTCAAACGGGCCGGTGCTGACGGCATTTTGAGCTATTTCGCGCTCGACGCCGCCAAATTGCTCAACGGC
>JBMHCM010000089.1:0-3160 GCA_049889915.1 Parvibaculales bacterium | reverse complement strand
TTCACGACCGCAGTGACCGCTTGGCCCCATTTTTCATCGGGCACGCCGACCACCAAAGCGTCATCAACACTGTCATGCAATTTCAGCGCTTCTTCGACTTCTTCCGGATAGATTTTTTCACCGGCGGAGTTGATGCACACTGAGCCACGGCCCAGCAACGTCAGTTCGCCTTCAGGCGATACCAAGCAATAATCGCCGGGGATAGAGAAACGCTGACCATTGATGGTTTTGAAGGTCTTGGCGGTTTTCTCTTCATCCTTGTAATAGCCGAGCGGGATAGGCCCACCAAAAGCAATAAAGCCCGGCGTCTCGCTGCCCCACGGAATTTCATTGTCGTTTTCGTCAAACACTTTGCACAAATCATTAGTGGTGAATTTGGCGGTTTTGACCGGCATGTTTTTCATGGTGATGGACGAGCCGAAGCCGACCGCCTCCGACGAGCCGAAGCTGTCGGCCAGCATGCATTCATCAGGCAGGTAGTCCAGCATCTCCTGTTTGACTTCCATCGACCACATGACGCCCGATGAAATAATCGATGCCATAGAGCTGACATCATAACGGCCGGGATTGTTTTTCAGTTCGGCCAGCATCGGCTTGGCAAAGGCATCGCCAACAATCGCCATATATTCAACCTTGCGGCGTTCGACCGTTGCCCATAATTCTTGCGGGTCAAGCGAGGCGGCGTCCAGTGTGACAATCGTGCCGCCACTCACCATGACACCCATTGCCGTAAACAGGCCGGTACCGTGCATCAGTGGGCAGGCCGGAATATACACTTGACCCGGCCCGGCTTCTTTCAAGCTTGCGATCACCTCATCCATGGTTTCCGGCACGGCGCCCAGTGCGCGCAAGGCCAGCGTTTGGGTTTCGCGCAGATTATGGTGCTCCCACATCACGCCCTTCGGCATGCCTGTGGTGCCGCCGGTATAGAGAAACAGCAAATCGCCGGGTGAGCGCTCAATATCAAGATTGCTGCCGTCACCCTCATTGACCAGCGTTTCGTAATCGACAATGCCGTCCGGCAAATTTTTGCCGTCGCCAACCTCAATCCATTGTTTGACCTTTGGCAGGCGCGGCCGCAATTGTTCAATATTGTCACGAAACTCTTTGCCGTAAACGACGACAGTGGCATCGGAATTGTCGAAAATATAATGCACTTCATCGGCGACATAGCGGTAATTGACGTTGACATGCACCAAGCGGCCACGGAAACAGGCGGCCAGCAATTCGCTATATTCCGGGCGGTTGCGCATATAGAAGCCAACCTTGTCGCCGGTCTCGGCACCATTGGCGCGCAAATTACGGGCCAGATTGTTCGACCGCTTATCCAATTGCTGCCAGGTGATTTCCCGATCACCATGCGCCAAGGCCAAATGCCCCTCCGGCAAAACCGGAATGATGGCGTCAAGCATATCTCCGAAATTCCACTGCATCTGTTCCTCCCAAAACAATACCCTTTGATTAAAAAGCTAGAGCAAAAACAGGGCGGCTGCCAAGCGGATTCATATGAGATTATGGAGAACGCGACAAAATTCTCAGTCGCGCGGGCCGCGAACATGGTAAAAGGGCGATATGGACACACCTTTTCTGCTTTTGCTTTCCGGATTTATCGTGTTGGGGCTGGCCGGTGAGGCGCTGCTGCGCGGCGCCGTGACGGTTGCGACCGGCTTCAAAGTGCCGCCGCTGATTATCGGTCTGACGATTATCGCTTTCGGCACCTCGGCGCCCGAACTGACCGTTTCGCTGAACGCCGCGCTGGGCGGTCAGCCGGATATTTCTATCGGCAATGTGGTCGGCAGCAACATCGCCAATATTCTATTGGTGCTTGGCGCAATGGCGGTGGTCAGCCCGTTTTTCGTCAATCAAGGCACGCTGGGGCGCGATGGCGGCTTTATGCTGGGCGTCTCAATCGTGCTGCTCTTATTCGGCTTGTATGGCGGCATCCCGACCCTGGCCGGCGCGCTGTTGCTGGCGGTGCTGGTTGGCTTCACCATCTATCTCTACACCAGCAATCGGTCTTCAGATGACGCGGCTGAGGCAGAAGCCGGGGTCGATGAAAATTTGGTGCCGGGCGGTCTGCCGGTCGCCTTTGTCGTCTTGTTGCTCGGTCTGGCCGGTGTCATTTGGGGCGCGGAATTAATGGTCGATGGCGCGGTCGGTCTGGCCCGTCGATTCGGTATTCCTGAGGCGGTGATTGCGCTGTCTTTGGTAGCCATCGGCACGTCTTTGCCGGAATTGGCGGTTTCGCTGGTGGCGGCCATGCGCGGCCATGCAGGATTGGCCGTCGGCAATATTATCGGCAGCAACATCTCCAACATCCTGCTTATTCTCGGCGGCACCGCTTTGTTGGCTGACTTGCCCATTTCGACGGCCATTGCCTATCGCGACCTGCCCATCATGGTGGCGGTGGCTTGGCTCGGTTTGTTTTTCATGGCATCGGGGCGGCGCATGTCGCGGCGCGAGGGCATTATCTGTCTGGCGCTTTATGGCAGCTATATGGGCTTTATTTTTACCGCCTAATGGGCTAAACAGCTGAAATTGCTGGAGGAGGTCTCTGTGAAACAGGCATTGCGACGACGATAAATTTGGCGCCCTTCGGGCGCGCCTTTCGTCTTGCGCAATTTTCACAGTGAGGGCCGATGCTTCGGCAAAGTTTCATGAACGCTTTTACCATTTCCCAAACCACGCCGGCGGCTGCCGCGTTAACCGATTTGCTGGATATTTGTTTCGGGCCGGGCCGTTTGGCGCGCACGGCAGAACGCTTGCGCGAACATAACCGGCGCATCGCAGCTTATGATTTTGCCGCCTATGAGGGCGACGGTCTGGTCGGGGCCATTAGTTTCTGGCCGTTAATGATTGGTGATGACCCGGCGTTGCTTTTGGGGCCGCTGGCCGTGCATCCGGATATGCAGGGTAAAGGCCTTGGGTTGGCCTTGATGCAAGAGGCTTTGCAGCATATCGATGCGGCGCGGTTTTGCGGCATTCTGCTGGTCGGCGACCTGCCCTATTATCAACGGGCCGGATTTGCGGTTGCCCCGTCCGGTCTCAGCATGCCGGGACCGGTTGATCCGGCGCGGTTGCTGATGCGCCCGACCGATAGCCGCCATGCGGCGCACTGCAGCAGGCTAAGCGGATTGGTTCGCCCGGCTCCGGAATTGTG
>JBMHCM010000088.1:0-7306 GCA_049889915.1 Parvibaculales bacterium | reverse complement strand
CAGCAGCACAGTGTGCTCTTGGGGGCACGGCAGCAACTCCTCATTGAGGGTCAAACGCTCAGTGCCGCTGGGCGGCAGATCGTCATAGACTACCAGCCAATCAAAATCGGTGGCCTCGCGGTCGAGCACCCACTCAACGCGGTCATCATAATTTTGCGGTAAATCAAAAAGTTGAAAAGCGGCAATCCCGTTTTTCGACGTTACCTTTACGCGAACTTTCACTGACATGGCACCTGCGTACTTGCTTCTTAACACTATCACAAGACTTGTTTTAGCTGCGTCACATCCTTAATTGGCGTGGTCGCAATTAACCGCTATAGAAGCACTAATGAGCGCCCTGCCCAACATAAATTATTTTGACCTTTTGCTGCTTGCCACTGTGCTGGCAGGCGGGGCATGGGGGTATTGGCACGGGGCAACAAAAACCGTGTTCAAATTGGGCTTTATCATCGCGCCCAGCCTGGCACTGGCTTATTTCGGCAATGATATTGCAACCATCGGCAATGCAGTGGCGCGCATGCTGGGCGATCGAAGCTCGATACCGCTCGGCGTTATCGGCGCCACCGGCGGCGTGATGGGCATTATCGGCCTGGCCGGTGCGTTTTATATCGGCAGTCAATTTTTTATGGCCATGCTGGACTTGCATGAAGCCGCCAAGGGCGAGAAAGCGGTCGGCGCCGGTCTTGGCGCGCTTGGCTTGCTGGGTATCGTCACGGCGGTGTTCATTTTCGCGTTGAAGACCTTCCCCTATTTCATGAATGATTTTCTCTATAAATCTTACGCGTGGCCTTACACCCGCCCGGCCGTTGTTTATGTCTATCCGACTTTCAGTCATTTCATTGACCGCCGCATGGCCGGATTGATGAACGGCCTGTCCGGCAATGATTTGATTGCTCGCGTGGCGCTGGGCAGCAAAACCACCTTTAGCGGCAGCACATTGACCAAGATGCTGGATAAGGTGAAAGAAGTTGACCTTAGCGAGGTCATCCAATTGCGCGAAGCAGCCAATAAGCTAGACCCGGACGAAGTACAAAAACTGGTTTCGGCCTATAAGTCCGGCAAGCTTAGCGAAGAGCGACTGCGCGACCAGTTAAACAATCCGGATATCCAAAAACTATCCGGTGAGGGGGAAACTAACGACGCCCCTTCCACTCTAGAAACAACACCAAAGCGATAAAGGCGAAAGCCGGCAATCCGGCCCAAATGTCCAAAAGCGCGTCAATATCGGGCGTGAAGCTGAAAAAATAGAAAAACGCGGAAATACCCGCAATCAACAATACACCGGCAATCCGCCACATAACCCGCTCCCCGCGCCGCGCTTATTTACTGATGCCGATTTCCTCAAGCCGCGCTTCCCAGACATCAAAATCGAAATCGATTACTTTGCTGGCCTCAATGCGATAACCGGACTCGGCATATTCGGTTTCGGTGGTGGCGGTGGATAGCGCGCCTTCAACAATCACCGGCATGCCATAGGTGCGAATGGGTGTCGGCTTTTCGAGCTTTACAAACACCGTCTGATTGACCGGCGGCGGCGGCACATGGATGCACTGCCCGGCACTCGGCACCAGCAGAAACTCATAGACATCATCGCCTTTGTAAACCAACGGCACCATATAGCCCGGCAAAGAGATGGGCCGCGAATTCAACTCCGGACGGATGCGCCGCTCGGCCTCGGTAATCTTTTTCTGAAATTCCGGGTCGAACCACATATCGCTGGTCATGCCATCCTGCGGAATGAAATCATAAAGCCCTTTTGGCAGCAGTTCCGCCCAATCGGTGACATGCAGGGTCGAGGCGGCGCGCAATGGCGCCCCGGCCAGGGCAACAGCCAGCAGCAGCAAAGCAAAAAAGGATACAAGCTTTCGGATCATCATCGTTTCACCATCATGCCATCGCTGACCGTATTGCGATACAACCGCACGGCCGGCACCAGATTAGCAAGCAATGCGGCCGGCACCAAATACAGCGCAGGCAAAATATCCGCCAGGTAGACAGATGCTTCCACTTGTAGCCCCATATGAGCGGCCAGCCAGCCCTCGGCCGCCATGCTGAGACCAACAGCCATCACCACACCCAACACAGCGGCGCTGACCGACAGTAAAAACGCCTCAGCCATCAGCAGCCAGACCAGGCTGCGTGGTGCCGCACCAAGGGCGCGCAATATTGCCATTTCGCGGCGGCGATTATCGGCGCTGAGCACCGTCATCGCCATCATGGACAATAAAACCAAACCGACAATCAGCAGATTAATCGATTGAAAGCCGCGATCGGCCACACCGATCACCTGCCAAATGCGCGACAGGGTGACGCCTGGAATAATCGCCGACAGGCTTTCGCCTTTATAATCGGCAATGCGCCGTTGCAGGCGGATGACATCGCGCCGGTCATGCACACCAACCAGCACCGCATCAAACGCCTCAAGGCCACCATGTGCATGGTCGTCATGCGCGCCTTCATCGTGATGCTCATCTTCATGGTCATCGTGGTGGTCGTCATGGTGTTCGTCGTGATGCGCGTGTTCATCATGGTGTTCGTCGTGATGCGCGTGTTCATCATGGTGTTCGTCGTGATGCGCGTGTTCATCATGGTGTTCGTCATGCGCATCATCATGCGCCAGCGGCTTTTCCACCTGCTCCGGCTTAAGGGCAATCAGGCGCTGCCCGCCGCGCCAGCCGCGGTGAATGGCTTCGCTGGCCTCCAGCGGCACCATAATGGCGCGATCAAACGGCGTGCCGGTGCGCTGCAAAACCGCGATAATGCTGATCGGCAAGTCATCATGCGCCGCGCCATAATCGCTGACGCCATGTTGCAGCACAATCTCATCGCCGCGCTGATAGCCCAAAGCCGCCGCTACATCAGCGCCGATGGCCGCTTGTAAAACCGATGTAAAGGCAATGCCTTCATTGCCGCTGCCGGCCAATACATGTTGAAACAGCTCGCGATGACTGCCGATGACACGGAAACCACGATGGCTGTCGCCCAGCGATAGCGGCACATACCAATCGACCTGCGGTGTTTGCAAAACCGTCGCCACGCTGTCGGCCGTGACAAGGCTGGTGCTCTCACCAATGCCAAACACCGCATTGAGCAGAATTTGAATATCCGAGCCACGCGCGGCCACCACCAAGTCAACATTTTGCACGCTGTTTTCAAAACTGGCCCGCGTCATGCGCTGGATATTTTGCACACTGACGTACAGCGCCACGGCGGCGGCCAGTGCAATGACAATCAAGCCAAGGCTGAAGCGCCGATTGGCCAATGAGCGACCGAGCAAAGTGAGAATGAGCCGGTTCATCGCCCTACTCCGCTTTGCATCACATCGCTAACCGACAGCACATGGTCGAAATGCGCCGTCAGACGCATGTCATGGCTGACCACAAGCAAGGTTTGCCGCGACCGGTCAAAACCGTTGAGCAGTAGCTCGAAGAATTGCTGCGTGTTGGCGTCATCCAAAGCTGAGCTTGGCTCATCGGCCAAAATCAAATCCGGCGCGCCAATCAGCGCGCGAGCCACCGCGACCCGCTGCTGTTGCCCGACACTTAACTCGGCAGCCGGTTTGGCGGCCAGCGATGCGTCCAAATTCAGCCTTTGCATCAAATCATCAACTGCCCCATTTACCGAACCGATTAACCGCTGCCGCCGCTGCGGCGCAAAGGCCAGTGCCAGGGCAATATTATCGCGCGTGCTGAGCCAGGGAATGAGGTTGAGGGTTTGAAAAACAAAACCGATATGCTCGCCACGAAAGCGATCCATCTTGGCGGCCGAAATAGCTGACAGGTCTTGACCGGCGATGTGCAATCGCCCGGTTTTTGGCCGCAACATACCGGCCAGCAAATTGAGCAAGGTCGACTTGCCGCTGCCCGACGGCCCAAGCAGCAAATAGCTTTGCCCGACTTCAAGGCGCAAATCGGCAATGGTAAAATCGACCGGCGGCGGGCCGTCATAACTGAAAGACAGATTTTCAATCACCACGCTCATCGGATCGCGCTTCTCCTCGAATTTCCTTACCGGCACTGTATGACATTTCGCCGATTTGAAAACCGTGAATCGGTGCCGCACCGCGTTGAACACAGCTGTCATATTGACAGCCAAGCCATTTTACGGTCTATCAGAAGACACACAGCGCAAAATGCGCCGCACCACATTAACCGCCCGATTTCGACCTAGGCTTAGGTATGGGCACAGGCATAGGCATGAACGTGAAATATATTGGGTTGGCTGATAAAATTTCGATTTCAGCCTCTACCTTATGCGCCATTCATTGCATCACCCTACCTTTGCTGATCGGGGTGTTTCCCGCTGTTGGGACGTCATTTTTCGGTGACGAGGCATTTCACTTCTGGCTGCTCTGGCTGGTCATTCCGCTCAGTGCTTTTGCCCTGCTGCTGGGCTGTCGCCGCCATAAGGTGATGTCTGTTTTGGGCATTGGCGCGGCCGGTGTCGGCTTTTTGATTGCCGCTGCCATATTGGGGCATGAATTGGATGCCCCGTCATTGGAGCGTGGTCTGACGCTCGTGGGCGCTACTATTATTGCCATCGCGCATTATCGCAATTATCGCCATTGCCGCTCGTCCAATTGCGACCATCACTGATTTCATTTTTTGAAAATGGTCGGGGCTGCAAGATTCGAACTTGCGACCCCCTGGTCCCAAACCAGGTGCGCTACCAGACTGCGCCAAGCCCCGACTGAAAATGGCTTAAAACATCTTTGTCGCTTATTCAAGCAGAAGCTTTAGAAAGACGCTTCCATCAGCCGAAAAATGGCCGAACTGCGAAACACCAAATCATCCATAGGCGGGGTGCTGTCTTCGCCCACCCAAGCGTAAGCGTCGACAAAAGCCATTTTGCCGGTGCCGCGCACCACACGTGCCGTGCCTTGCAACCAATCGCCCGATTTGGCGCTGTGCAGGAAATCCGTCGTCAGCTTAATGGTGACAGCGCTGCGCTTCAGTTCACGAAACACCGCCGTTGCCGCCAAGCCATCGGCGAAGGAAGCCAGAAAGCCGCCATGCACAATGCCGCGGCTATTGCAGTGACGATCGACCAAGCGCACGCCTTGGCGAAACTCCGCACCCTTGGCCCAGTGAAACCACGGGCCATTATGCGTGGTAAACGGCCCGCGCCTGATACTGAGGCGAAACGGCTCCGGTGGATTGAAAGCGGCAATATCAATTTCTTCCTGTGACATGAAAATTCAGTGCCACAGGCGCTTGCGCCGAGCAAGAGAAAACTAGCTGCTTTCAGGCCGCTCTTCGCCGGCAGGTGTGGGGGGCTCTGCCGCCCCTTCCTGCAAATACATGTCGCCGCCTTCTTGCAACCGGCTGCCGCTATCAATGCGTTTGACGTCGGTCGCCATCAGCCCTTTTGGCCCGCGACCATAGCGCACCAGTACATATTGCCCCGGCACCAGCACCTCGACACCGGCTTTGCGCAGAATTTCCATATGCACGAAAATATCGGCCCCTTCCGGCTCAATATTGACGAAGCCAAACCCGCGCACACGGTTAAACCATTTAACCTGCGCTTGCTGAAATTCGGTGACGTCAGAGATGTCGGAGAGCACTGAGGTCGGGCGCAGCCCGCCAATCGGCACTTCGGCATGCGTGTTATCAATGGCAACAATACGGTCGGCCTGCATGCCTTGCGGCCGCTCGTCAATGGTGCATTTGATACGCGCCATGGGATATAACATGTCATATCCGCCACGGCGCAATGTCGAATGATGCACCAAAATATCAACGCCACCAGTGTCCGGAACGATAAAGCCATAGTCCTTAACCGGGTCAAACCACTTTACAGTGCCTTCAATCGGAACGACGTCATCGGTTTCTGTCGCTTCATTGGCAGTTTCAACAATGGACATTGCTAAACCCCTACTTTTGTTTTTGTTCAGGTTTACGCAGTACAGTTTTGAGGCTAGCACAAATCACCCCCGTGAAAAGAAAAAACGTGCCACCCAATGTGGCTCAGTGTGCCACGGCAGCCGCAAACGGGGATAAATCAGAAATGCCGTTTAGCTGTCGAGGCTTAACAAATTTATCAATGTAGGGGTTATTTCTTCGTTAAGAACCAGCGAGGCTGTGCTGTCCAATTCGGTCGGCTCTCGATTAAGAATAACCAGACGCGCTCCGTTATGACGCGCCAGCACCGGAAATCCGGCGGCCGGAAAGACCTGCAATGACGAGCCGATGGCGATAAACAAATCGCATGCCAAAGTAGCGTCTTCGGCCCGCTTCATTTGCGCTTCCGGCATGGCCTGCCCGAACGACACTGTAGCTGATTTGACCATGCCGCCGCAATTTTGGCAGCCCGGCGCCTGCTGCATATCGCAGGCTTCAAAAGCGGCGCGTATCGCGTCCAGCTCATGGCGCAAGTCGCAATCAAGGCAAACCGCATAGCTGCCATTGCCGTGCAGTTCGATAATCTTGTCTTCGGGGATGCCGCTATCTTGATGCAGATTGTCGATATTTTGCGTGATCACCGCTTTTACTTTGCCGGCCTCTACCAGCTTGGCAATCGCCTTATGGCCGTCATTGGGAAAACTGGTACCCAGCTCATCAGCCATGGCGAATTTGCGCCGCCAGGCCTCGATGCGGTTTTCTTCACTGGCAATAAAATCTTGATACATGATGGGCGCCATGCGCGACCACACACCACCGGGGCTGCGGAAATCGGGAATGCCGCTATCGGTGCTCATACCGGCACCGGTAAAGATGACGACATTGGTCGCCTCTTCCACCCATTGACGCAACACCATACTCACAGGATGAGGTGCTCCCGATAGAAATCCACCGCCTCGGCGATGGCCGCACTCCGTTTGGCGTTTTTTTGCAGCAGCGTGAAATGATTGCCGTCATATTCGCTGAACTGCACCAGCGGGCCGCAACGACGAACAAAGTTTTTAATCGCTTCATTCGACACGACACGGTCTTTGACCGCCATTTGCAGCAAAATCGGTTTGGTCAAATCATCGGTCAAAAGCGACGGGTTGTTTTGCTCAAACTGACCGCTCAAAAAACTGTCCGGATGCAGTTCATTGCGCCAGCTTGGCCCGGCAATTTTAGGGTAAATCGTCGCTTCCTTGGCACCCAATACGGCGATGCCGCCTTGGCCGTCCGGCGCTGCCTTCAACATTTCAGCCGGTTTGCCGAGCCAGCGCTCCTTAAACCGTTTGACCACCGCTTTTTGGAGCGCCGCTGTCGCTTCTTCACCGCGTTCATAATTGCCGACATTCATGCTGAGCACCGGATCAATCATCGGCACTTGCGCCACAACGGCGCGCAGTTTCGGGTTTTTGTGCGAC
>JBMHCM010000087.1:0-16009 GCA_049889915.1 Parvibaculales bacterium | reverse complement strand
AGTCCGGGCTCCACGGAAACACGGCGCCGGGTAACGCCCGGCAGAGGCGACTCTAGGGAAAGTGCCACAGAAAGCAAACCGCCTCTTTTAGAGGTAAGGGTGAAAGGGTGCGGTAAGAGCGCACCGCGCTGCCGGTAACGGTAGTGGCAGGGTAAACCCCGCCGGGAGCAATACCAAATAGGGGCGGCACATGGTCTGTTTCCGGATCGTCGCCCGGGTAGGTAGCACGAGGTGTGCGGTAACGCGCATCCCAGATGAATGGTCACCGCCTTTTTCTCGAAAAAGCGCACAGAACCCGGCTTACAGACCCTCTGGCGCTATAAGGGCTAGGCAGCTTTGCTGCCCCAGCCTGCCTCCAAAGGGGGAAGGCGCACTAAAGCTCATTCCATTCGCCTAGTGCTTTTACCCTGCGCCAGCGCAGTGAGCTCATTGATAAATGAGCGAACGAAGTCGGCCTCTCTCGATAGACTGCTTTTATCTACAGACCGCCCATCCGCCTTGGCGCTTCCGCGCGCAGTGCGGCCCGCGAGACGCTCTAATCTCTTTTCTCTGCAGGCAGGCATCCGCCTTCGCGCTTCCGCGCTATGGCGCGACAAGCACCACCTTCACGCTTCTTCCGCGCTATGCGCCGCGCTTCTGCTGCGCGCGCCATAGATATAGACCTCAGCCTTTTCCGCACCCCACATATCTGCCGTTTTGCCCGCTAAATTCCATAAATTCCCTTTGACACCCATATAGTCCCATGTTATCCCATAGTATCCCATTTTATAGCGAGATGGGGTTTTGTCGGGCCGACGGGCTTTGACATTCTTTGGAGGGCTATCGACGTGACCATGTTCATGTCCACTGTGACGGGTAAAATCGACGCGAAAGGTCGCGTATCGGTGCCGTCTGTCTTCCGTTCAGCCATCATCTCGCAAAATGGGGAAAGCACCGGCCCGCACGGCATTTTCGTTTATCCCTCCTTTACCGAAAATGCCATTGAGGGCGGTGGCCAGTCGCTGATGAGCGATATTGGCACCATGGTCGAGCGTCTCGACCTGTTTACCGAAGAGCGCGACGCCCTTGCCGCCTCTTTATTTGCCGATAGCCATAGTCTTACTTTCGATGCCGATGGTCGGGTATCCCTCCCGCCTGCCTTATTGGCCCATGCCGGTATTGCAAAAGAGCTGTGTTTTGTCGGTTTGGGCGGCAAGTTCCAAATCTGGAACCCTGACGCCTATGCTGATTATCGCAGCAAAGCGCGGGCCTTGGCCCTTGAACAGCGTGGCTTGCTGCGGTCTCTGTCGGCGCCGCCGGGAGATGGCCAGCGATGAGTGGTGGGGGACAGGCAAACCATCGGCAGGCATCCGCCATGCCCTCCGTGTCGGCCCCGCATATTTCCGTATTGCTTGATGAAGTCGTCACCGCACTGGCGCCACAAGCCGGTGAGGTAATGGTCGACGGCACATTCGGTGCCGGTGGCTACAGCCAAGCACTGTTGCAAGCGGCCGATTGCGCCGTTATTGCCATTGACCGCGACCCCGACACCCAACGCCACGCAGAAAAATTACAGGCCGATTATGAGGCCCGCTTGCGCTATGTGCCGGGGTGCTTTGGCGATATGGACCGGCTGCTGGCCGAGGCCGGTATTGATGGCGCCGATGGCGTCACCCTCGATTTGGGGGTGTCTTCCATGCAGTTGGATGAGGCCGAGCGCGGCTTTTCCTTCATGCGCGACGGGCCGCTGGATATGCGGATGAGCCAATCCGGCATCAGTGCCGCTGACTTGCTGAATGACGCCGCGCCTGATTTGCTCAGCGATATTATT
This sequence comes from Parvibaculales bacterium, assembly GCA_049889915.1. Lineage (GTDB taxonomy): Bacteria > Pseudomonadota > Alphaproteobacteria > RS24 > RS24 > UBA8337. Next base: position 14,199 of record JBMHCM010000087.1, on the reverse strand, counting down.
GCCGTTTATGGCGAAGAGCGCCGCGCTCGCGCTATTGCCAAGGCGATTGTGAAGCGGCGCGATGACGCGCCGTTTGCCCGCACCAATGAGTTGGTCGATGTGGTGTGTTCGGTTTTGGGTGCGCCGCGTTTCGGCAAATCGCATCCGGCAACGCGCACCTTCCAGGCTTTGCGGATTTATTTGAATGATGAGCTGGGTGAATTGCTACGCGGGTTGGAAGCAGCCGAGCGTGTATTGAAGCCCGGCGGGCGGTTGGCCATTGTCACCTTCCATTCTTTGGAAGACCGTATGGTCAAACAATTTCTCGCCCCGCGCACCGGTCGGGCCGGTCGGCCGTCTCGGCATATGCCGGATGTCGATATGCTGACCCCCAGTTTCAAAGAGCCGGCCAAGCGCAACATCAAAGCCGGGGCGGCTGAAATTGGAGTCAATCCGCGGTCGCGGTCAGCCCGCTTGCGGGTTGCCATTCGCACTGAGGCGCCGGTGTTTCCGCAAGCGGCTGATTTAATGCCGCGCCGCGCCCCGCAAATCGGAGCCGCCTCATGATGCGCTGGGTCAACATATCGTTAGCCGCCGGCTTGGTGGTGCTGATTGCAGCGCTGTATCACATTCGCTATTCGGCCGAGAGTGAAGCGCGCGCCGTGCGTCAGCTGGAGCGGCAAATCGCGACTGAGCGTGATCGTCAACGCACATTGCAAGCCGAATGGGCCAGTCTGAATGATCCGCGTCGGCTGCAAATCCTGTCGCGGCAATATCTTGAGCTCGATACGCTGCGCGCCACGCAAGTGATTGATATGCGTACCCCGCGCAGTGAGAGCATTCCGGTGGCTCTGCCAACCGATGCAAGAGGTGCCGATGAGTCGCGCTAAACTGCCAGTGGTTGCTGCCGGTACCGATTGGGCGCCGGTCTTGGGTGGTCGGCTTGGTCGGCGGCCCGGTGACCTGTCGCATCATGCGGTCGAAGTCACGCGCAATCGTCTGCGTCTGGCGCTGATTTGTTTTGTCGTGGTATTTTCGGTTTTGGCTGGGCGGCTGGCGCAATTAACGGTGTGGGAAGCTTCGCCCTTGCGCGCTGCCGGTGCCGGTCAGGCCGGCGATATGGCGCGCCCCAGTATTGTTGATCGCAATGGCGTAGTGTTGGCGACGCAAATTTCCACCATCACGCTGGGCGCTGATGCGGCCCATATTGATAATGCCGAAGAGCTGACCGCGCAGCTGAGTACCATTTTGCCCGAACTGAACGCCACACGGGCCGTCAAATTACTGTCCGGCAAAGCGCGCTATGTCAGTTTGAAAACCGGTCTGACACCGGCTCAACGGCAAGCGGTTTTGCAGCTTGGCAATCCGGCCTTGAAACTGCGCCGTGACAGCAGTCGGGTTTACCCGGCCGGCGAAATGACGGCGCATACGGTCGGCTTTACCAGTTCCGATATGCGCGGTCTGCTGGGGCTGGAGCGGACGCTCGACCGGCTGGTCGCTGATGAAATGATTGACGGGCCGATGCAGGCCAGCCTTGATGTGCGGGTGCAGCATATTGTGCGCGATGTGTTGCAGCAGGCGCAGACGAAATTTTCTGCCAAAGCGGCCGGAGCCATTTTGGTCGACGCTCATAGCGGCGAGATTGTCGCCATGGTGTCACTGCCTGATTTTGATGCCAATGCGCCCATGGCCAATGGGCAGGGCGCGCATTTCAACCGCATGACGTTGGGTGTTTATGAGCTTGGCTCCATCTTCAAAGTGTTTACCGCTGCCATGGCTTTGGATAGCGGGCTGGTGGCCGCCGATGAACAATTTCAAACCAGCATACCGCTGCAAATCAGCGGCTATGAAATCAATGATGTGCATGGCCAAGAGCGGCCGCTGACGACCGAAGAAATTCTCATTCACTCATCGAATATCGGCTCAGCGCAATTGGCGCTGCGTGTGCCGGATGAAATGCATTACGGCTTCCTCGCCAAGCTGGGGTTCACTGCGCCGGTGCCGGTCGATGTGCCGGAGCGCGCCAACCCGCTGGTGCCGACCCGCTGGACCGATATTGAGCGGGCGACATCTTCTTACGGGCATGGCATCTCTGTCTCGCCGCTACATGCGGTGATGGCCGGTGCGGCCATGGTCAATGGCGGTGTGTTGTATGAGCCGAGCCTGCAAAAAGTCGGTCTGCCGGTCGGCCAGCGGATTATTGCTGCCGATACCAGTGCCGTCATGCGCACCATGATGCGCGCTGTGGTGGCCACCGGCACCGGTCGTCAGGCTGATGTGCCTGGCTATCGCGTCATGGGCAAAACCGGTTCGGCCGAAAAGCCGTCACTTGGCGGTTATGATGCCGACCGTTTGGTGACCTCTTTCTTGGGCGCGTTTCCGGCTGATGCGCCGCGCTATGCGCTTCTGGTGATGCTGGACGAGCCGCAGGGCATTAAAGAAACCTATGGCTTTAATCTGGCCGGCTGGAATGCTGCGCCGACAGCCGGTGATATTGTGCGTCGCGCTGCGCCGCTGCTGGGTGTGATGCCGCATTTTGAAACCCCGACCGAGCAGGCGAGCTTGCCACAAGGCGATAAAGCGGAGGTCGCGCATGCGCATTGATCGCCTCAGCTCAACCCCACCAAGCGACAGCAAAATGGCCGCCACGCTCATTCAAGGGCTGACCGCCGACAGTCGCGCCGTGCAGCCCGGCTACTTGTTTGCCGCCTTGGCCGGCAGCGCAACGGACGGGCGGCGTTATATCGGCCAAGCGATTGAAAACGGCGCCGCTGCCATTTTGACCGATGCGCCCATGGTGGCCGGTGTGCCGGTGCTGACCAGTGATAATCCGCGCCGCGAATTGGCGCTGATGGCGGCGCGGTTTTTTGAAACACAACCGGCGCATGTCGCTGCCATTACCGGCACCAATGGCAAAACCTCTAGCGCGGTTTTTTTGCGCCAGCTATTGGCGGCCAGTGGCCACAAAGCAGCGGCGATGGGCACATTGGGGGTTGAGGCAGAAGGCTATTTCGCACCCTTGCAACACACCACGCCGGAGCCGGTGCGCCTGCATGCGGCCCTGCGCGATTTGGCGGCCCATCACGTGACCTATTTGGCGATGGAAGCCTCAAGCCATGGTTTGGCGCAATATCGCCTCGATGGCGTGACGGTGCAGGTGGCAGGCTTCACCAATTTATCGCGCGACCATTTGGATTATCACGCCACGCCTGAAGACTATCACGCCGCTAAGCAACGTTTGTTTACAGAAGTATTGGCTGCTGACGGCACGGCGGTGATTGTCATGGGGCATGCGGCCGGTGAGGCCATGGCGCAGGCCGCCGAAGCTGCCGGTCGGGCCGTTGTGCCGGTCGGGCGCCCGCAAGACGCGGTGCATATTGCCATCACCGCGCGCCGCGCTGCCGGACTGACTTTGGATGTGATGCTGAACGGCACCGGCCAATCGGTCGATGTGCCGCTCATCGGTGATTTTCAGATCGAGAATTTAACCCTCGCTTTGGGTATGGCGCAGGCCTTCGGGCTGGACGATGCGACCTTGTTTGATGCGTGCCGCCAAGTGCAAGCACCGCGCGGGCGGATGCAATTTGTCGGCTGCACGGCTGCCGGTGCGTATGCCTATGTCGATTATGCCCATACGCCGGATGCGCTGGAAAACGCGCTGCACGCGCTGCGCGCCCATCTGCCGGCGGGTAAAAACCTCTCTGTCATGTTTGGTTGCGGTGGCGATCGCGATGCCGGTAAGCGGCCAGACATGGGGGCGGCGGCGGCCCGTTTGGCCGATAGGGTTTATGTCACGGATGATAATCCACGCCATGAGGCGGCGGGTGATATTCGCGCCGCCATAATGACGGCGTGCCCGCAAGCGAACGAGATTGCCGACCGCGCACAGGCGATTAAAACCGCGCTGGCCGACGCAGGCGCAGGCGACATTGTGCTGCTGGCCGGTAAAGGCCATGAAACGGGTCAAATTGTCGGCGATAAAATTCTGCCCTTTGATGATATCACCGCAGCGCAACAATGCCTTGCCGCGCAAGGGGGTGCCGCATGAGTGGGTCCGCAACCATGCCGCTGTGGCACGGCGCTGATGTCATTGCCGCTTTGCAGTCCGTGCTGACGGCCACGCCTTCAGTCGATTGGATGGCCAATGGTCTGTCGATTGATACGCGCGACATTAAACCCCGCGATATCTTTGTCGCTCTGCCGGGCGAAAAAGCCGATGGCCATGACTTTGTCATTCGTGCTTTTGAAAGCGGTGCGGCGGCAGCTTTGGTTCGGCCCGATTTCGCGTCTCAAGATGTGCCGCGCAATGGCGTTTTACTGCCGGTGCCGGATGTGCTGCAGGCGCTTGAATTATTGGGTCGTGCTGCACGGGCCCGCAGCACCGCGCATATCACCGCCATTACCGGCAGTGTCGGTAAAACCGGTGTTAAATCGGCTTTGGCGGCGGCGCTTGGTAAAACCGGTGCGGTGCATGCCTCTGAAAAAAGCTTCAACAATCATATTGGCGTGCCGCTGTCTCTGGCGCGGCTGCCGCAGCAGGCCGATTATGCGGTGTTTGAATTGGGCATGAACCATGCCGGTGAAATTGCTGCCTTGGTCGATATGGTGCGCCCGCATGTAGCGCTGATTACCACGGTCGGCGCGGCGCATATTGAGCATTTCGACAGCGAGGCAGATATTGCCCGCGCCAAAGCGGAAATTTTTGCCGGTCTGGTTGATGACGGTGTGGCGATTATACCGCGTGACAATCAACATTACCCGCTATTGGCTGAAGCCGCGGCCGGTTTTGCGCAAATCGACTTTTCGCTCTCCGATGCGACGGCCAAAGTGCACGCCGTGCAAACCCATTTGCACCCGACTTGCAGCTGCGTCACGGCACACATCGGCGCGCAAGAAGTGACTTTCAAAGTCGGCACGGCCGGTGAGCATCATGTCGCCAACAGCTTGGCGGTTTTGGCCGCCGTGCAGCAAGCCGGTGGTGATTTGGCACTGGCCGCTTTGTCGCTGGCTGACAATCAGGGTCTGTCCGGGCGCGGCATGCGCCATCAGCTGCAATTGTCAGACGGCGTACTGACCTTGATTGATGAGAGTTATAACGCCAACCCGTCTTCCATGCGGGCGGCGCTGACAACATTGGGTCTGACGCCGCGTCTGGGGCGCGGGCGTCGTATTGCCGTGCTGGGCGATATGGCTGAATTGGGTGAAGCGGCGGCGGCCTTGCATGCCGATTTGGCCGAGACGGTAGAGCGGGCTGACATTGATTTGGTAGTGACCTGCGGGCCGCTTATGCAGCATTTGCACGAGCATTTGCCGCCCGGCCGCATGGGGCCGCATTTCAAAACCAAAGAAGATGTGGTCGCCCTATTGGCGCGCGACTTGCGGGCCGATGATGTGGTGATGGTGAAGGGCTCCAATGCCAGCGGCATGGGGCAGGTGGTCAGCGCGCTTTTGGCCGGTCGAGAGACAACAGAAAAGAGGGCCGGATAATGATTTATTATCTGATCAATACATGGCAGTTGGAATTCCCCGGCGCCAATTTATTCAATTACATTACCTTCCGGGCCGGTGGCGCGGTTATGACGGCACTGGTCATCAGCTTTCTGCTCGGCCCATGGATGATTGAGGCGTTGCGCGCGCGGCAGGGCAAAGGCCAGCCCATTCGCGAAGACGGCCCGCAATCGCATCTCATCACCAAAGTCGGCACACCGACCATGGGCGGTCTGCTCATTTTGCTGGCGTCAATCGGCTCGACCTTGATATGGGGCGACCTCGGCAATGTGTTTTTATGGATTGTGCTGCTGGCCACGGCCGGTTTTGGGGCGATTGGTTTTGCCGATGATTTTCTGAAACTGCGTGGCGGCTCAAGCGCCGGTGTGCCGGGCCGCGTTAAATTGCTGCTTGAGGCGGTGGTGGCGATTATCGCCGTGCTGGCCATCAGTCATAATCTGCCGGTTGAATTGGCAACCAGCTATGCCGTGCCGTTTTTGAAAGATGTATTGCTGCCCTTCGGCCTGCCACTGTTTTTGCTGGCCGGAATGTTTGTTATTGTCGGCGCCTCCAATGCGGTCAATCTGACCGATGGCCTCGACGGGCTGGCCATTGTGCCGACCATGATTGCCGCGGCCAGTTTCGGTTTCATCGCCTATCTGGTCGGTAACATTATCTTCGCAAATTATTTGCAAGTGCATTATGTGCCGGGCACCGGCGAACTGGCTGTTTTCTGCGCCGCTTTGATTGGCGCGGGTTTGGGCTTTTTATGGTTCAACGCACCACCGGCAGCGGTGTTTATGGGCGATACCGGCTCATTGGCTTTGGGCGGTGCGCTGGGCATCATTGCGGTGGCCACCAAGCATGAATTGGTGCTGGCCATTATCGGCGGCTTGTTCGTTCTGGAAGCGGTCTCGGTCATCGTGCAGGTCGTGTCGTTTAAATTGACCGGCCGCCGTGTTTTCGCCATGGCGCCGCTGCATCATCACTTTGAGCAGCGCGGCTGGGCCGAGCCGACCATCGTCATCCGGTTTTGGATTATTTCTGTCATCCTCGCCCTTATCGGGCTGGCCACATTGAAGCTGAGGTAAGCATGATGCAACTCCCCACATTTGGCGGCGAAACGGCAGTCTTCGGACTGGGCCGTTCCGGCTTGGCCTGTGTGGAGGCCTTGCTGGCGGCCGGTAATCAGGTTGTGGCCTGGGACGACAATCAGCAACCGCGTGATGCGGCGCAGGCTCTGGGCGCGGAGCTGCGCGATTTGACACAAGATTTCGCCAGCCCGTCACGGCTGATTGTCAGCCCCGGTGTGCCGTTGACGCATCCTGAACCGCATCCGATTGTGCAAGCGGCACGGGCCGCCGGATGCGCCATTCTCGGCGATATGGATTTATTTGCGCTGGCGCTCGAAGCCCATGGTCAGCGCGCCAATGCCAAGCTCATTGGCATTACCGGCACGAATGGCAAATCGACGACAACGGCGCTTATCGGCCATATGCTGCAAAGCGCCGGGGTGAATGCGCATATTGGCGGCAATATCGGCACGCCGGTTTTGCAGCTGCCGCTGCCGCAAGGCCAAGAGACGGTGTATGTGCTGGAGCTGTCTTCTTATCAGCTCGATCTCAATCGGCATTTGGCTTGCGATATTGGCGTGCTGTTGAACATCACGCCCGATCATCTCGACCGGCATGGTGATATGGCGGGCTATACGGCGGCGAAAGAATTGTTGTTCGCCGACCGCAAATGCGCGCTGGCGCGCATTATCGGCACCGATACGCCGGAAAGCGCCGCCATGGCCGCGCGGCAAGCGGCCCGCGCCGGTGGGATGACACGCATCGCCGGCACTCATACCGATGCCGATATTTACTATGCCGATGGCTGCCTCTGGCGCGGCGATACCAAGCTGCTTGATATGGCGGATTGCCCGCATTTGCCTGGCGCTCATAATGGACAAAACGCGGCCGCTGCGCTGGCTGTCGGTCGCGCCCTGGGGCTGGATATGCGTGCCATGACTGACAGCTTCACCCAATTTGGCGGCATGGCGCATCGCTTGCAGGCGGTCGGTCGGCAAGGAGCCATTCGTTTTATCAATGACTCAAAAGCCACCAATGCCGAGGCGACCCGGCATGCGCTGGCTGCCTTTAACAATATTTATTGGATTGTCGGTGGCGTGGCCAAGGCCGGTGGTCTCAACGGTTTGGCACCGCTTTATGGCCGTGTGCAAGCCGCCTTTTTGATTGGCGAGGCGGCCGATGAATTTGCCGCCGAATTGGCGCCGCATATGCCGACCCATATGGCGCATGATATCGACCGCGCTGTGGCCATGGCGGCCGATACCGCGCAGGCCGATTGCGCCGCAAATAGTATGTCCGACGCCGTGGTGTTGCTGTCTCCGGCCTGTGCGTCTTTTGACCAGTTCGCAAATTTTGAACAACGCGGCGCAGCTTTTGTTGCGGCGGCTGACGCATGGTGTCACGCAGCGCAGGAGGGGGCGGCATGAACCGGTTCTTCGCCCGCACCAATCGAAGCCCGCTGGCGCAGTGGTGGTGGACCGTTGACCGGCCAATGGTCATCGGCGTGATGGTGCTGTTGGGCCTCGGCTATTTGATGGCCTTTGCCGCCAGCCCGGCCGTGGCGCAAACCATCGGTAAGTCGATTTACTATTTCGCCAATAAACAATTCGTCTTTTTGACGCTGGCCGCCATCGTGTTTCTCGTGGTCTCCATGTTGGATGCAGTGATGATCCGCCGTTTCGCCATCCTGTTGCTTATCGGGGCGCTGGGCGGTGTGGTGATGACCCTATTCTTCGGTGTTACCGTCAAAGGGGCCAGCCGCTGGTTGATTATCGCCGGTGTGTCGGTGCAGCCGTCTGAGGTTTTGAAACCGGCCTTTGTGGTGGTCACGGCTTGGTTGTTTGCCCGCCAGCGGGCGCGTTTTGAAGCCAATGATATTTGGTTAGCCTTCGGCCTGCTTATCGGCACATGTTTGCTTTTGGCCATGCAGCCGGATTTCGGTCAAACCATTCTCATCACCTTGGTCTGGATGTGCCTGTTCTTCTTGTCCGGCGGGTCAATGAAATTGATCGGCGCCATGGCGGCGCTTGGCCTTTTGGCCGGCACTTATGTTTACAGCAGCTATGGCTATTTCCGCAGCCGCATCGACCGCTTCCTCGATCCGTCAACCGGCGACACGTATCAAGTGGACAAAGCCATGGATGCCATTCGCGCCGGTGGTGTTACCGGTGTTGGTCCGGGCGATGGGCGGGTAAAATCCATCTTGCCCGATGCGCACGCCGATTATGTGTTTGCCGTTGCCGCTGAAGAGGGCGGGCTGATTATCGGCTGCTTTATCATTTTGACATTCGCCTTTTTGGTCTGGCGGGCGCTTTGGGCGCTGCGCGATGAAACCGAGCATTGGGTGCAATTGGCCGCCTCCGGCCTGATTTGCCTGTTCGGCTTGCAGGCGATTATCAATCTGGCGGTCAATCTCAACCTGATGCCGTCCAAGGGCATGACGCTGCCTTTCATTTCTTATGGCGGTTCTTCGCTGCTTGCCTCGGCCATCACCATGGGCATGTTGGTCGGCCTGATGCGCCGCCGCAGCACGGCGCATACGCATATGCGTAGCGTCTCCGCCTCGAATTTGCATCTTTCTGCAGGGGGTCGCGTATGACCGCACACAACACCATATTGCTGGCAGCTGGTGGCACGGGCGGACATATGTTCCCGGCCAGCGCTCTGGCTGAGAAGCTGCAGAATGAAGGCTATGATGTGCGTCTCGCTACTGACAGTCGTGGCATGGCTTATGTCGACCGTTTGGTGCCGATGCATGTGCATAAAATTCCTGCCGCCACCATTTACACGGGCGGCGTGCTGGCCTTGCCGATGCGTATGTTGACGCTCATTTGGTCGCTATTGGCAGCAAGCTATTTGATTATCCGAGTGCAGCCCAAAGTGGTTATTGGCTTTGGCGGTTATCCGTCTTTCGGGCCGGTAATGGCCGGCCTTTTATTGCGCCGTCCGGTTTTGGTGCATGAGCAAAATGCCGTGCTGGGGCGGGTCAATCGTCTGGCGGCGCGGTTTGGGGCCTCCATTGCCACCAGCTATGCGAAAACCGGCAATGTACCGACCAAAGCGGCCGAGCGGATGCGCCGCACGGGTAATCCGTTGCGCCCGGCGGTGTTGAAAGCGGCGCAGGGCGGCTATCGCTATCTGACCGGTTCGCGGCCGTTTGATTTATTGATATTTGGTGGCAGCCAAGGGGCGGCCGTATTTGCCAATGTGCTGCCGAAAGCCGTCGCCGGACTGCCGGAAAACCTGCAACGCCGCTTACGTATCGTGCATCAAGTGCGTAAAGAACAAATGCGCACGACCCTTGATGCCTATGGCGAGATTGGCGTTTATGCCGAAATTCGCGATTTCTTCTCTGACCTGCCGACCCGTATGCGCCGCGCCCATTTGGTAATTGCCCGCGGTGGTGCCGGTACGGTGGCCGAAATTTGCGCGCTTGGCGCGCCGTCCATCATCGTGCCATTGCCCGGCTCATTGGACCAAGACCAAGCCAATAATATCCGCGAACTGGCCTCTGCCGGTGGTGCCATCATGATGAAGCAAAACGATTTTTCAGCAGCGCGGTTGAGCGATGAATTACAGCGCTTGATGACTGATGAAGAGGCGCTGCAAGCCATGTCGAAATCCAGCGCTGATTTCGGCGAGTTGGATGCGGTTGGCCGTCTCGGTCGCTACAGCGTTTGCTTGGCCGAGGGGCGACCGGTGCAAATCGAAAAGCCGAAAGAAGAGGCGGCTGAGGATATGAAAGTGGGGGCCAATGGATAACTCACTGCACCATTTGCAACCGCAAGGCCTGCGTCCCTTCGGGCGGGTGCATATTGTCGGCATTGGCGGCATTGGCATGAGCGGCATTGCCGAGGTGATGCATGTCATGGGCTATACGGTGCAAGGCAGCGACCAAGGGCAAAATGCCAATACGGCGCGGCTGCAGGATATGGGTATTGACGTCATGCACGGCCATGAGGCGGCGCATGTTGCCAATGCCGGTGTGGTGACCATTTCATCGGCCGTGTCGGACGATAATCCGGAAGTGCAGGCGGCCCGGGCAGCGCATATTCCGGTGGTGCGGCGGGCTGAAATGCTGGCCGAACTGATGCGCTTGAAGCCGTGTATCACGGTTGCGGGAACGCACGGTAAAACCACAACAACCTCACTGACCGCCGCCATTTTGGATGCCGCCGGTCTCGACCCGACAGTTATTAATGGCGGTATCATCAATGCCTATGGCACCAATGCGCGGCTCGGCCAAGGCGCATGGATGGTGGTTGAAGCTGACGAGAGTGACGGCACATTTGTCCGTCTGCCATCGACCATTGCCATTGTCACCAATATTGACCCTGAGCATTTGGAGCATTATGGCGACTTTGACGGGCTGAAAGCGGCTTTCGACAGCTATATTCAGAATATTCCGTTTTACGGGGTCGGTATTGTTTGTCTCGACCATCCGGAAGTGCAGGCTTTGGTTGGCCGCATCACCGATCGCCGTCTGGTCACATATGGTCTGAGCGAGCAGGCCGATATTCGCGCGGTCAATCTGCGCGAAGACGGTTTGATGCAGCATTTCGATGTGGTGTGTCGCGACCGCCGTTCAGATGCGCAAACCACTTTGTCCGGCCTGTCACTGCCAATGGCCGGCAAGCATAATTTGCAAAATGCATTGGCCGCGATTGCCGCCGGCCTGGAATTGGGCGCCACCGCCGACACCATTGCCGCCGCTCTATCGGGCTTTGGCGGTGTTAAGCGGCGCTTCACACCGGTCGGTGAGCTGGCCGATGGCGTGCGCCTGTTTGATGATTATGCCCATCATCCGGTCGAAATTGCCGCCGTCTTGGAAAGCGCCCGCGCTGTCAGCAAAGGCCGCGTGGTGGCGGTGATGCAACCGCATCGCTATACCCGCCTGCGCGATTTGTTTGACGAGTTTTGCACCTGCATGAATGGCGCCGACACGGTGTTTGTCATGCCGGTATTTGAAGCCGGCGAAAAACCGATTGAAGGCTTTGACGCCGCCGCTCTGGCCGCCGGTTTGCAGGCGCATGGGCATCGTCATGTTGTGGCGGTGCCGGATAATGAGGCGCTGGCCGGATTGTTGGCGGGTGAGCTGCAAGCCGATGATGTGGTGATTTGCATGGGGGCCGGCTCAATATCCGGCATCGCTTATGCCCTGCCCGAACAAGTAAAGGAGCTCCGCTGATGAGTGCCGCCTTTGCTGATTGGATGACCGCTTTGCCGGCCCTGCGTGGCAAATTGCTGCCGCAAGTGGCGTTGGCCGATTTGTGCTGGTTCCGGGTCGGCGGTGAGGCGGACATGGTGTTTATGCCGGCCGATGAAGATGATTTGAGCGCCTTTTTGGCGGCGCTGCCGCATGATGTGCCATTACATGTGCTGGGGGCCGGGTCCAACACGCTGGTGCGCGATGGTGGGGTGCGCGGCTGTGTTATCCGATTGGGTGCGGCCTTCGGTAAGGCCGAACGCACAGCCGATAATGAGGTGAAAGCCGGTGCCGCCATGCTGGATGTGCGTCTGGCTCGTTTTGCCGCCGAGCAAGAAATATCCGGCCTGGAGTTTTATCGCGGCATCCCCGGCGCCATTGGTGGCGCGATAGCCATGAATGCCGGGGCCTATGGCGGCGAGACCGGCGATGTGCTGCTGGCCGTTGAGGGCTTTACCCGCAGCGGCGAGAAAATCAAGCTGAGTGCGGCTGAGCTGGATTTGGCCTATCGCCATAATGGTTATCACGATTTCATTATTTATACGGCGGCGCATTATCGCGGCGCAGCCGGTCAGCGGGCGCAAATTGAAGCCGCCATGCAAGAGATTTCCGATAAGCGAGAAGACAGCCAGCCGATCAAAGAGCGGACCGGCGGGTCGACCTTCAAAAATCCGGGTGGTACCAATCCGCAAGGTCCGAAAGCATGGAAGCTCATCGATGCCGCCGGATGTCGTGGCTTAACGGTAGGTGACGCGCAAATGTCTGAGCAGCATTGCAATTTCATGATTAATCGCGGCGCTGCCAGTGCCGCTGATTTGGAAAATTTGGGCGAGACCGTGCGGGCCCGTGTGCTGGCCGAAAGCGGCCACGACCTGCATTGGGAAATTCGTCGCATAGGAGACGCTGCATGAGCCGACACCAGCACATTGCAGTTTTGATGGGCGGCTGGTCGCCGGAGCGCGAGGTCAGTCTCATCTCCGGTGCTGAATGCGCCAAAGCGCTGCGCTCGCTGGGCTATCAGGTCAGCGAGGTGGATGTCACCCGCGCGCTTGATAAACAATTGGCCGAGCTGAAACCGGATGTTTGTTTCAACGCGCTGCACGGCGTTGGCGGCGAAGACGGCGAGGTGCAAGGCCTGCTGGAAGTGCTGCAAATTCCCTACACCCATTCCGGAGTGCGAGCTTCGGCTCTGGCGATGGACAAGCAATTGTCGAAACAGGTTTTTGCCGCCATCGGCCTGCCGATTGCCGACAGTATTTTGGTCGAAAAAGGTGTGCTGAGCGGCCACCCCATGACGCCGCCCTATGTGGTGAAGCCGGTCAATCAAGGCTCCAGTGTCGGCATTGATATTGTCGTCGATGGCAGCAATGCCGTGCCGGATAGCTTGACCGATAAGGGCTGGGCGTTTGACGGCATGGCCATGGTTGAGGCCTATGTCGCCGGTCGCGAATTGACCTGCGCCGTGCTGGGCCATGAAGCACTTGATGTGATGGAAATCGTGCCGAGCAATGGCTGGTATGATTATCGCGCCAAATATGAAGAAGGCGGCTCGCGCCATGATATTCCGGCCGATATTCCCGCCGCTTTGGCAGAACAAATTCAACAGGCCAGCCTGGCTGCGCATATGGCGCTTGGCTGTCGCGGCGTGACGCGGGCTGACTTCCGCTATGACGGCGAGGCCGATCGGCTGGCGCTACTTGAAATCAACACTCAACCCGGCATGACACCTTTGTCTTTGGTGCCGGAAATGGCCGCGCATCGCGGCATGGATTTTACCCAGCTTGTGCAATGGATCGTGGAGGATGCCTCATGTCAAAGATAGACAAGACGCGTGCAAAGAAGACTGCTGTTAATGGTGAAAGCCATCGCCTGCGCGATGCGCTTATTAGCCTGCTGGCAACGCCGCTCAATCTGACTTTCATTGCCTTACGCTTGGTATGGCAGGGCCGCAAAACCCGTCTGGCCGCTTTGGCGCTTATCGCATTGGCTGCGGTCGCCGTGGTGTTTCGTCTCGACATGTTGGCACCGGTGGCCGAAATGGTGCGCACGCAAACCCATCAGCTGACCTCCATGGCCGGTTTTAAGGTCAATGATATTACCGTTGAGGGGCGCAAACGCACCCAACGCGATGATTTGGTGGCGGCGATAAATGTCGCGCCGGGCAGTGCCATTTTCGCCATTGATTTGGACGAGGTGCATGCCCGCATCGAAGCCCTGCCATGGGTCGAGGACGCGGTGGTGCTGCGCCGCTTGCCGAATATTATTCATGTCAGCCTGAGCGAACGCGAGCCGTTCGCCTTTTACAGCGAGCCGGATAATCTTGCCCTGATTGACCGTAAAGGGGTGACCATCACGCGGCATCATTTGCAACCCTTCGCCCATTTGCCGGTATTTTCCGGTGACGGCGCAACGCTGCGGGCGGCTGATTTCATGGATATGCTGCTCGCCTATCCG
>JBMHCM010000086.1:0-4608 GCA_049889915.1 Parvibaculales bacterium | reverse complement strand
CGTGCCGGCGCAAATTGCGCAGCAAAAAGTCATCGACACGATTGACCCGGCCAAAGACGTGGACGGGCTGAACCCGGCCAATGCCGGTCGGTTGGTCTCGGGTCTTCAGGCGCTGACGCCGTGCACGCCTCTGGGCAGCGTGATTTTGGCCAAACAAACATTGGGTGATTTGACCGGCAAACATGCGGTGGTTATCGGCCGCTCCAATCTGGTCGGCAAGCCGGTGGCGCAATTGCTGCTCGCCGAAAATTGCACCGTCACCATGGCCCATTCGCGCACGGCCGACCTGCCGGCCATGTGCCGTCAGGCCGATATTCTGGTCGCTGCGGTCGGTATCCCCGAAATGGTCAAGGGTGATTGGGTGAAGCCCGGCGCGTGTGTCATTGATGTCGGCATTAACCGCATTGATGCGCCCGAAAAGGGGGAAGGTAAAACGCGGCTGGTCGGCGATGTCGATTTCGCCGCCGCGTCACAAGTCGCCGCGCATATCACGCCGGTGCCGGGCGGCGTCGGCCCGATGACCATTGCCTGCCTCCTCCGCAATACGCTGACTGCCTTTTGCCGGCAAAACGGCTTTGACGAGATCGAGGTTTAGGTAGCCCCAGAGCTTTCCAAGGGCACTCTTTTTGCCGATTTATTTCTGCCGACCTATTTCTGCCGCCCAAGCAATTTCAGCCGCAGCGCATTCAGCTTGATAAAGCCTTCCGCGTCGAACTGGTCATAGACCGCATCTTCTTCAAAAGTCACATGCGCTTCTGAATAGAGCGAATAGGGGCTGGTGCGCGACACGACCGAGACCGAGCCCTTATACAGCCGCACCACCACTTCGCCGGTGACATGGCGTTGGCTTTCATCAATCGCCGCTTGCAGCATGAGGCGCTCGGGCGCAAACCAAAAGCCGTTATAAATAAGCTCGGCATAGCGCGGCATCAGCTCGTCTTTCAAATGCATGGCGCCGCGGTCCAACGTGATGGATTCGATACCGCGATGAGCGGCCAGCAACACCGTGCCGCCCGGGGTTTCATAAACGCCGCGAGACTTCATGCCGACAAAGCGGTTTTCCACCAGGTCGAGCCGCCCAATGCCATTGGCCCCGCCCAGCGCGTTGAGCTTGGCCAGCAGGCCGGCCGGCGAGAGTTTTTCGCCATCAATCGATACCGCGTCACCGGCCTCAAAGCCGATGGTGATGTCGGTCGGCGCATCCGGTGCATCTTGCGGTGAGACGGTGCGTTGGTAAACAAATTCCGGACAGGCTTGCCCCGGATCTTCCAGCACTTTGCCTTCGCTGGAGGTGTGCAGCAAATTGGCATCGACCGAGAACGGCGCTTCACCGCGCTTGTCTTTCGGCACCGGAATTTGGTTTTTCTCAGCATAGGCAATGAGCTTTTCACGGCTCTGCAAATCCCATTCGCGCCATGGCGCAATGACTTTAATATCCGGATTGCAAGCATAATAGCCGAGCTCAAAGCGCACTTGGTCATTGCCCTTGCCGGTGGCACCATGGCATACCGCATCGGCTTTGGTCTCGGCGGCAATCTCAACCTGCCGCTTGGCAATCAAGGGCCGGGCGATGGAAGTGCCGAGCAGGTAAACGCCTTCATATAGTGCATTGGCGCGGAACATCGGGAAGACATAATCGCGGACAAAGGTTTCGCGCAGATCTTCGATATAAATTTCTTTAATGCCGAGCATTTCGGCTTTCTGCCTTGCCGGTTCCAGCTCCTCGCCTTGGCCCAAATCGGCGGTAAAGGTCACCACCTCGCACTCATAGGTTTCGCGCAGCCATTTCAGGATGATGGACGTATCCAAGCCGCCGGAATAGGCGAGAACCACTTTATTGATATCGGTTTTGTCGGTCATGATGTGCTCCGTCAGTCTTGGCGTCTTTATACGCTGACTGACGAAAAAGAAAAGGGGTTAGGCCGTGCGATGGCCGGTGCAAAAAAATCGTATTTTACAATCTGGGGTTGTGGTGCAGGGGTACGAACACGCATAGCTTAATTTCGTCGCCAGCGTTTCGGCGATGGGGGAGCTTGCTTCCAGCGGTATTTCGGTCGCGTAACCCGCGTTGTGTTTTCGGGCCCCATTAGCTTGTTGCGTGCCTTTTGTTGACCGAATGCTGCGTCCTCTCGCTGAGGCTTTTATTTAGCGGCCCAAATCTAGCGGCCCAAATTGCGGGTCGCCAATTCAGCCATTTTCTTTTCCGCTGCGCTTTGTTTCACGCTGGCCGATTTCAGCTGGCCGCACGCCGCCATAATATCGCGGCCGCGTGGCGTGCGCACCGGGCTGGCATAACCGGCCCGGTTGACGATTTCGGCAAACGCCTCAATGCGCTCCCATTCAGAACATTCATAAGGCGCGCCAGGCCATGGGTTGAAGGGAATGAGATTGATCTTGGCCGGAATGCCGCCCAATAATTTGACCAGCTGGCGGGCGTCATCATCGCTGTCATTGACGCCTTTCAACATGACATATTCAAACGTAATGCGCTTGGCATTGGACAGGCCGGGCCAATTGCGACAGGCCTCGAGCAGCTCGGCAATCGGATATTTCTTGTTCAGCGGCACCAGCTCATTGCGCAGTGCGTCATGAACCGCATGCAGGGAAATGGCCAGCATAACACCGGTTTTTTCGCCTATTGGCACAATTTCCGGCACCACGCCGGAGGTCGATAGGGTGATGCGGCGGCGCGACAGGCTAAGCCCATCGCCATCGCTCATCACATTCAGCGCGGTGGCCACTTCATCGCTATTGTAAAGCGGCTCGCCCATGCCCATCAGCACCACATTGGTGACTTTGCGCTGGCCGCTATTGGACGGGCCGGTCTCGCCCCAATCCTCAAGGTCGTCGCGCGCCGCCACCATTTGCCCGACAATCTCGGCGCAGGTGAGGTTTCTGACCAGTTTTTGCGTGCCGGTATGACAAAAGCGGCAGGTCAGTGTGCAGCCGACTTGGCTGGAGACGCATAAGGTGCCGCGATCGACTTCCGGAATATAGACGGTTTCAACCAATTGCCCGTCGGCCAGTCGGAACAAATATTTCCGCGTGCCGTCTTCCGATAAATGCCGCTCCGCCATCTCCAACCGGTCGAGCGAATGGCGCGCGGCCAAATCGGCGCGCAGCGATTTGGAGATATCGGTCATCTCCTCCCATTGCGCAGCGCCGCGGGCATAAAGCCAACTCCATAATTGGTTGGTGCGCATATTGAGCTGTTTTTCCGGCACTTGGGCCGCCGCTAATGCGGCGCGCAAATCGGGGCGCGACAGCCCAACCAGGCTGGTTTTTTCGGTCTCAGTCATAACAGGGTTTTACGGTGCCGGGCAGGCGGCGTCCAGCGCCTTCATCGCCGCGGTGACGCCGCGCAGGCTATAGCTGTCCGTGGTCAGCGTGCCGCGCGCGGAAGTGGCTTTGAACACCAGCTCGCTGCCGCGCCGCATGGCAGTGACCAAACGCGGTTGGTCGGCCAAATCTTCCAGCCAAGCCCATTGGTCGGCCCCGTTTTGTGCCTGCACGCCGGAAAAAAACGGATACTCATCGCTGCCGACGCGGGCAAATGGGTTGGAACTGGCCGAGAACGGATAGCCGATTTTCACCGAAACCTCATCGCGCACCCCTTGGCCGGGCCGATGCGCGATGGTTAGATAAACATCGCCGCGTTTGACCTTGCGCGGGCTGCTGCTTTGCGGCTCACCGACAATATAGCAATGTTTGGCAGCGCCGCTGCCATCGACAAATAGTCGCCAAGCGCCATGCGTGCTGACCGGTTCGGCGGCTTGGGCCGCCAAGCCGCAGCCGAAAAGACAAATAACAGCCCACTGCGCAAGTTTTACCATGAAAAAACGATAATCTGATTTGCCGCCCACTGCCAAGAGTTATGCCCAGAACATTTTGACGAGCAATACCAATGCTTGCTTTCGCGGCGGCAATAGCGTTTACTGAAATTGCGTATGGCATTCTTATACGCGTTACAGAGGTCCTAAGACCATGCCGAGCAGCGGCCAGCACATCAGGTCCGCGCCGAACGAGGATGATAAGGATAGAGCGAAAGCGCGCGATCAAGCAGCCCATTTCGCCGGTCTCATCGAGTCGATCGCCGAAACCAAAAATCGCGACGCTTTTGCGGCGTTGTTCAGCCATTTCGCCCCACGGCTTAAGGGCTATTTGTTGCGCTTGGGAGCCAATGACGGGCAGGCTGAAGAAGTGGCGCAAGAGGCGATGCTGACGGTCTGGCGTAAAGCGCATCTTTATGATCGCAAAAAAGCCGCCGCCTCGACATGGATTTTCACCATTGCCCGTAATCGCCGCATTGATTTGCTGCGGCGGCAAAAATTTCCTGAGATTGATGCCGACGATCCGGTTTTGGTACCCGACGCGCCGGCGCAACCTGATGAAGAAGTGATCAGCGCGCGGCAAGACAGCGAGGTGCGCCAAGCGCTCGACACGCTGCCGCCGGAACAACGCGAATTGGTGCGCTTGGCGTTTTATAATGGCTGGTCGCATTCAAAAATCGCCGCCGATACCAATTTGCCGCTCGGCACGGTGAAGTCGCGGCTAAGGCTGGCGTTTTCACGCCTGCGCAATGAATTGGACGGGCGTCTGTAAAACCTT
>JBMHCM010000085.1:0-11992 GCA_049889915.1 Parvibaculales bacterium | reverse complement strand
CGATATTTTTATATTTACCATAGGGCAGCATGCGCCCTTCCGGCGAGTCTGTGACAAAGCGAATACCGGCCATCGTATCGATGGAGTGCTTATCGGCACCGGCATCCGCCAACGCTTTTTCTGCCGCTTCGCTTAGCAGTGCCAGCGGTGACTTTACCTTTTCAAGGTCTTTTTCCTTTTGCACCGTCAGTGCGGCACCAATCAAAATAGGCGTATTATCTTGTGGCATATGTGTCTCCCTTTGGCAGCGAGTGTAACCGCCCGCCCACAAGGCGCAAGTGCTATATATGCCGCAATTATGCCCACTATTTAGGCAATTGCCTAAATATTAGCCTGCCGCCCGTATATCGCCACATAAGGATTGCCAAGCCGCGCCTGACCAAGGTTGGCATAGATATTGCATGATTGGGGCACGTGACAAACACGCACAGGAGACGCGCGATGAAAAAAATCGAAGCCATTATCAAGCCGTTCAAATTGGATGAGGTGAAAGACGCCCTCCAAGAAGCCGGCATTCAAGGCATTACCGTTTTGGAAGCGAAAGGCTTTGGCCGTCAAAAAGGCCACACCGAATTATACCGCGGTGCCGAATATGTCGTCGACTTCCTCCCGAAAGTGAAACTGGAAATTGTGGTTGCTGATGACCAATTGGATGGTGCTATTGAAGCCATCAAATCAGCCGCCGAGACCGGCCGCATTGGCGACGGTAAGATTTTTGTTTCAGATATTTCACAGGCCATTCGCATCCGGACTGGCGAAACCGGCGACGAAGCCCTATAACCCCTTTACCAACAGTTCTGAATTTGGAGACTTAAGACATGTCAGACGCTTCAACCGTTCTTAAAATGATGAAGGACAACGACGTCCAGTATGTTGACCTGCGCTTCACCGACCCGCGCGGTAAAATGCAACACGTCACATTGGACACCGACCTTATCGATGATGATTTCTTTGCCGAAGGCACAATGTTTGACGGCTCATCAATCGCCGGCTGGAAAGCCATTAATGAGTCAGACATGGTTCTGATGCCGGATTGCTCAACAGCCCGTTTAGACCCGTTCTACGCGCAACAAACCCTGACGCTGTTCTGCAACATTCTGGAACCGAATTCAGGCGAAGCCTATAATCGCGACCCGCGTTCAACAGCGCTGCGCGCCGAAGAATATCTGAAATCAACCGGCATTGGTGA
Source organism: Parvibaculales bacterium (assembly GCA_049889915.1). GTDB lineage: Bacteria > Pseudomonadota > Alphaproteobacteria > RS24 > RS24 > UBA8337. The sequence goes on along the minus strand of JBMHCM010000085.1, from coordinate 10,803 downwards.
CACTGTTTACTTCGGCCCGGAAGCTGAATTCTTCGTATTTGACGATGTGCGCTTCTCAACCGATCCGTACAATACAGGCTTTGCGCTGGACAGCACCGAGCTGCCGGACAATTCAGGCACTGAATATGAAGCCGGTAATATGGGCCACCGCCCGCGCACCAAAGGCGGCTATTTCCCGGTAAACCCGGTTGATAGCGGTCACGACCTGCGTTCTGAAATGCTGTCTGTCATGAAAGAAATGGGCATGTCAGTCGAAAAGCACCACCACGAAGTGGCGGCCGCTCAGCACGAGCTAGGCCTGAAATTCGGCACCATGACATCCATCGCTGACGACCTGCAGCTGTATAAATATGTCGTGCACAATGTGGCCCATGCCTATGGCAAATCAGCCACCTTTATGCCGAAGCCGGTTGCCGGTGATAACGGCACAGGCATGCACTGCCACCAGTCAATCTGGAAAGACGGCAAGCCGCTGTTCGCCGGTGACAAATATGGCGATTTGAGCCAAGACTGCTTGTACTATATTGGCGGTATCATTAAGCACGCGCGCGCACTGAATGCTCTGACCAACCCGTCAACCAACTCATACAAGCGTCTGATCCCGGGCTTTGAAGCACCGGTTCTGCTGGCCTATTCTGCCCGCAACCGTTCAGCTTCATGCCGTATCCCGTTTGCAACATCTGCACCGGGCAAGCGTATCGAAATCCGTTTCCCGGATCCGACCGCCAACCCGTATCTCGCCTTCACCGCCATGTTGATGGCCGGTCTGGACGGTATCGAAAACAAAATCGATCCGGGCGAGCCGATGGACAAAGACCTGTACGAACTGCCGCCGGAAGAGTTGAAAAACGTCCCGCAAGTATGTGGCTCACTGCGTGATGCCGCCGAAGCTCTGGACGCTGACCGCGACTTCCTGAAAAAAGGTGGTGTGATGGATGATGACCAAATTGATGCTTATCTGGAGCTCAAGTGGGAAGAAATCTACAATTATGAGCACACACCGCATCCGGTTGAATTTGACATGTATTACAGCGTCTAATATACCGATAAAAAAAGGGGCAACCTCCCACGCCCCGAATAAGAGCGGCCTCACCATCCTCCCGGTGGGGCCGTTTTTTATTGCTTGAAATTAAACGATTTTTAGCTTCTTTCGGCCACCCGCCCTATTGGGTCGGCGGCAAATAGCGACGCAGATGATGCGGACAAAGCGGCATAACCGTGTTGCGGGCGGCTTGCCAAAAGGCCGACAGCAGCAATAAAAAGCCGCCGATCACCAACGCGGTGACGGCAAAATCGACGGTGATGGTGCCACCGGCGCTAATCAGTTCATTGAGCGCGTAAAATACATAGCCCAGAGCGGAGACCATCAGCGCACGGCGGTCAATGCACAGGGCGAATATGGCAATCAGTCCATAAACGCCGACAACCAGTGCGGCCGCACCGAGGCTGGGCCCGCCATCAATGTCAAATATGGCGGCCGAGAATACCGGATGCACCAAAAGCGGTGCTGCCAATAAATGCAACCAAAAGGCGACATCGGCGCGGCGCGTTTGTCGCTGGCGGTCTGAGGCATCAAAATACAGCCCGGCCGCCAATACGGCCAGCCCGCTGACAAAGAACAAGATGCTGGGCATATCATCCAGCGCCATGCTGGCCAGCGTGACGAAAACGCCGACCAATACGGTGGCGATGGCGGCAATGGTAATCGGCACTTGGAAGCGTTGCCAATGCACCAGCCCCAGCCCGGTGGTCGCCAGACCGGCCAACACATAGGGCCATTGCGCCTCGGCTGTCGCAGCCAGCATGAACAAAAGGCCGGACAGTGCGGTAAAACAACCGCCAACAAAAGCAATCAGCAAAATAATGGAAGGCAGCGCCATGCGCCGTTGGCGGGTGAAGTATTCCGCCAGCCCCCAACCACCGGCAGCGATTAAAACCGATTTCAGCAGCATTGACCCGTCAAACGCCGTGACGGCCCAGAACACCAGCCCGCAAGCAATGCTGACAAAAACATCGTTAAAGCTGGTTATTAGGCGAAACTGCTCTTCATCGGCCATCTCGCCCTGCCGTTGCGCCGCCATAAAAGTGCGAAAGGCGGCCACATGCTCAGCGGATAATATTTTGGCGTCGACAGCCGCTGTTAAATCTTCATCGCTATACATGTGGCCCCTCTATCGGTTTTGTCGGCTATTTTCCTTGCCAATGCGCGTTATAGGCTTCGGCGGCTTTTTTCTCGCTGGCCTGATAGCCGGTAAAAGCTTTGAACACGCCAAGGTCGAGATCCGGCTCACGCCCCTCGCCCATATTGATGATTTGCGTGCACCACCACCCCTGCTGGCCCCACCCATTAAGGGCTGAGAACAGACGAATGGGTGAATTGAGGCCGATCAGCCAATGCAGCCAGCTTGGCCCCATTTGCAACGATTTTTCGAAAATCGTTGTCGTATCGACCTGTTTTGAAACCAGCTTATTGACGATATCGCTATCGACACAAAACGGGCGACCGAGACCGACCATATCGCAGGCACCGGCTTCCAGCGCGGCATCCATGCCGGCGCGGGAACGGAAACCGCCGGTCACCATCATCGGGTTTTTGAATACGGCGCGAATGTCTTTCGCGTATTCCAAGAAATAAGCCTCGCGGGCAACCGTGCTTTTCTTCAGTTCTTCGGCGCGGTCCGGGTTCAATGTCAAGCTGTCGAGGCCGACCAGTTTCGGCTGCTCATAAGTGCCGCCTGAAACTTCCAACAAGTCGAGCCCCTCATCATTCAACCAAGTCGCGACCTGCACCGACTCCTCATGGCTGAAACCGCCTTTTTGGAAGTCGGCCGAGTTGAGTTTGAGTGCGACGGGAAACTTATCGCCAACCGCTTTGCGCACGGCGCGAATGCTTTCCAGCAACAGTCGCGCACGATTTTCCAGGCTACCGCCCCACTCATCGGTGCGGGTGTTGATGTCGGGCGACAGAAACTCGGAAATCAGATAGCCATGCGCGCCGTGCAATTGCACGCCGGTAAAGCCGCTATCTTGCAGCACTTTGGCGGTGTGCGCGAAGCGGGCAATTATGTCGAGAATTTCATCATGCTCCAGCGCCCGCGGTTTGCCGAAAGCCGCACCCGGCATCTTCAGTTGAATATCTGACGGGCCGACCGGTGTCGGCGCAACGGCCGCCGGAGTTTGCCGTCCGGCATGCGAGATTTGCGCCCAAAGATGCGTATTGTTTTTGGTGCCCGCCTCGGCATAGGCGCGCAGCCGTGACAATTGTTCATTGCTCTGCTTGCCCTCAACTACCACATTGCCCGGCCGCTCCAAATAACGATGGTCGATTTGAATATTGCCGGTCAGCAAAATGCCTGCGCCGCCCTCAGCCCAACGTGAATACAGCATCACATGCTTGTCGGTGGCGCGATTTTGTTCATCGGCCAGACCTTCGGTCATGGCGGCTTTACAAATGCGGTTCTTCACTTCTGCGCCGCATGGCAATTTCATCGCAGTTTCAATATTCGTTTTACCCATTATCAGACTCCCAAATCCATTTCGGTTACACTAACGACTGATTCGAATGGTTCAAGCGTGGAGTAACGCCGCAAATGGCTTCCAAAAAATCAACCAAAGACATGTTTGGCGAGAGCGCCGGCAAAGGCAAAGCAGAGAAAAGCTATTCAGCCGCCGATATTGAGGTGTTGGAAGGCTTGGAACCGGTGCGCCGCCGCCCCGGCATGTATATTGGCGGCACAGACAGCCGCGCCATGCACCATTTGTTTGCCGAGGTCATCGACAATTCGATGGATGAGGCGGTGGCCGGTCATGCCAGCTTTATTGAGGTTGAATTGATGCCGGGCAACCGGCTGTCCGTGCGCGATAATGGACGCGGCATCCCGATTGATCCGCATCCAAAATACAAAGACAAGTCGGCGCTGGAAGTGATTATGACAACGCTACATGCGGGCGGTAAATTTGGCGGCGATGCGTATGACACATCCGGCGGCCTGCACGGGGTCGGTGTGTCGGTGGTGAATGCGCTGTCATCTGAATTGCTGGTCGAGGTGGCGCGCGAGCAAAAGCTGCATGCGCAAAGCTTCTCGCAAGGGTTGAGCCAAGGCAAAATCAAGCAAATCGGCGAGGCGAAAAACCGCCGTGGCACCACCGTCACCTTTGTGCCGGATACTGAAATTTTCGGCAAAATTGCTTTTGATCCGGCCCGCCTTTACGCCATGGCCAAAGCCAAGGCCTATCTGTTTGGCGGCGTTGAGATTCGCTGGAAGTGTGATGCCGAACTGATTAAAGACGAAGCCAAATGCCCGCCGGAAGATGTGCTGAAATTCCCCAATGGTCTGCAAGATTATTTGGAAGAGCAAGTCGGCGGCCGCGCTACGGTGACGCCGCAAGTGTTTGCCGGCAAGGTGCAAAAAGAAGGCGGTCACGGCTCATGCGAATGGGCGGTCACGTGGGTGGCAGCCGGTATCGGCAATGCGGACGGCATGTCGGCCAGCTATTGTAACACCGTGCCGACGCCTGAAGGCGGCACCCATGAACAAGGCATGCGCTCGGCCCTCACCAAAGGGCTGAAAGCCTATGGCGAGCGTATCAACAATAAAAAGGCCAACATCATCACCGGCGAAGACGTGATGGGCACGGCGGCGGCTTTTGTCTCAGTGTTTGTCCGTGAGCCCGAGTTTCAAGGGCAAACCAAAGACAAGCTGGCCACACCGGAGGCCGCCAAGATTGTCGAAAACACGCTGCGCGACCATTTTGAGCATTACCTCACTGCTGCTCCGGCCGATGCCGACAAGCTGCTGGGCTGGGTGATTGACCGCGCTGAAGAGCGGGTGCGCCGTCGGCAAGAAAAAGAGGTGAGCCGCAAGTCAGCGGTGCGCAAATTGCGCCTGCCCGGCAAGCTGGCCGATTGCTCGCAAAACACCAGCGAGGGGGCTGAGCTGTTTATCGTTGAGGGCGATAGCGCCGGTGGCTCGGCCAAACAAGGTCGCAACCGCAAAAACCAAGCGGTGCTGCCCTTGCGCGGTAAAATCCTCAATGTTGCCAATGCGACCACCGCCAAAATGCAGCAAAGCCAGCAAATCGCCGACCTCGTATTGGCGCTGGGCTGCGGCATGGGCGGCAGCTATGACGAGGCGCGGCTGCGTTATGAAAAAGTCATCATCATGACTGATGCCGATGTTGATGGCGCGCATATCGCCGCCCTGCTCGTCACCTTCTTTCATGAGCAAATGCCCGATTTGATTAAGCAAGGGCATCTTTATATCGCCGTGCCGCCGCTTTATCGCCTGGCGCAAGGCGCGACTACGCTTTACGCGCGCGATGATGAACACCGCGAGGAATTGCTGAAAACCCATTTCCGCGCCAATGCCAAGGTTGATGTCAGCCGCTTTAAGGGCTTGGGCGAAATGCTGCCCGCGCAATTGAAAGAGACCACCATGATGCCGGGCAGTCGCACGCTGCTGCAAGTGCAAGTGCCGGATGAGGAAGCCAAAGCCACCGCCAAAGCGGTGAAAGACCTGATGGGCAATAAGCCTGAACTGCGCTTCAAATTCATCCAAGAAAACGCCGCCTTTGCCGGCGAGGAAATGCTGGATATTTAGGCGGGGTTTACTTTCCGCAAAATCCGTCTATTTTCCGGCGCATGGACAGGTCAGGCCGTGATGGCCTGATAGAGGTGGATTTTGCCACCACGCGTTTCGCTCTGCCCGCATTTCACCGGATATGCCGCATGCGAGACGCCCAAACACGGAAAGACGCCATGACGTTTGATGAACTCGGGCTGGCCCCCGAAATTATGAAGGCCATTAATGATGTCGGTTACACCGAGCCGACCCCCATTCAAGCCGAAGCCATTCCGCAAGTGATTGCCAATCATGACGTGTTGGGCATTGCCCAAACCGGCACCGGCAAAACGGCGAGCTTCACCCTGCCGATGATCCATCGGCTGATGAAGGGCCGCGCCAAGGCGCGCATGCCGCGCACGCTTATTTTGGAGCCGACGCGCGAACTGGCCGCCCAAGTGGCGGAGAATTTCGACCTTTACGGCAAATACACCAAGCTGACCAAAGCGCTGCTGATTGGCGGAGTGAGCTTTAAAGACCAAGAGCAAGCGATTATGCGCGGTGCTGATGTGCTGATTGCCACGCCGGGCCGTCTGCTAGACCATGTCGAGCGCGGCGGCGTGTTGCTGCGCGGCGTTGAGGTGCTGGTGATTGACGAGGCCGACCGCATGCTGGATATGGGCTTTATTCCCGATATTGAGCGCATTGTCGACATGATACCGTTTACCCGCCAGACGCTGTTTTTCTCGGCCACCATGCCGCCGGAAATCACACGCCTGTCAGAGCAATTTCTCTCTGCGCCCAAGCGCATTGAAGTGGCGCGCCCCTCTTCGACCAATGAGAATGTGACGCAAAAGCTGATTGAAGTCGCACCGATGAAAAAGCGCGCCGCCCTGCGGTCTTTGTTTGAAGCTGAAGACGTTACCAATGGCATCATTTTTTGCAATCGCAAGCGCGACATTGGGGAACTGCTGAAAAGTCTGCATCGGCACAATTATAAAGCCGTGTCGCTGCATGGCGATATGGACCAGCACATGCGGCTGAAAATGCTCGACCAGTTCAAATCGGGCGACGCGACTTATCTCATTGCCTCTGACGTGGCGGCGCGCGGTTTGGATATTCCTGCCGTCAGCCATGTGTTCAACTTTGACGTGCCGACCCATGCGGAAGATTATGTGCACCGAATTGGCCGTACCGGCCGCGCCGGTCGCACCGGTGCAGCGTTTACCTTGGCAACCCGCAATGACGCCAAATATGTCGATGCCATTGAGCAATTGACCGACCAGCAAATTCCGCGCGAGGCCTTTGGTGAGGCTGAAGACGAAGCCGGCAGCGAGGACAAACCGAAGCGCAATCGCCGCAACCGTGGTGGTCGTGGTCGCAATAAAAGCGAGGCGGCTGATGGCGCGAGCGAAGGCGGCGAAAGCAAAAGCCAGGGCGGCGGCAAGCGTCGCGGGCTTTTGGGGCGCAATCGTGGCGATAAAGGTGATAAGGGCGGTAAGCCGCAAAAGGCTGACGCCCCGAAAGCCGATAGCACACCGGCTGAGAAAAAAACGCCGAGCAAAAAGCCGTCCAAGGACAAGAAATCCGGCGATGCCTTTGAAGGCAATATGCCGAATTTCCTGAAATAGGCTCTTCTGTTTATCGGCTTTTGGCTCAGCCTAACGGCGTTGATCAAACCGTTTGCCGACCATGGCGGCGGCGATATTGGTTTTTTGAATATCAATCGCCCCACCGGCAATGCCCCAGCCCCACGCGTCGCGCATGCGGCGTTCCATCGGATAGGCTTTTGAGTAGCCATAGCCGCCCATCAGCTGCACGGCGGCACCGGTCACTTCGCGGCAAATCTCATTAGAAAAACATTTGCCGACCGAGGAGTCGATGACGCTCGGCAGGCCGTCTTGCGCATTCACCGCTGCACGATGAATGAGCAGCCGCGCCGCTTCAACCTTCATCTGCATTTCCGCCAGCTTGATTTGCACGCCCTGAAATTCAACAAGCTCTTTGCCGAATTGCTGCCGCTCCTGCACATAGTCCAGCACATCTTCTAGCGCACCGGAGGCCTGACCTAACGCCATGGTTGCATTGCCGCAGCGCTCCAAATCAAACGCTTCCATCAATTTACGAAAGCCGCCGGCCGGCACCACAATATTGTCTTCCGGCACGGTGACATTATCGAGAAAGATATCCGCAGACGGCACACCGCGAAAGCCCATCAAATCTTCTTGCGCGCCAAAGCTGAGGCCCGGCGTGCCGTTTTCGACAAACACCGCGCCAATGCCCTTGGCACCGAGGTCGTCTGACAGACGGGTGTAAACCAGATAGCCATCGGAATGACCACCGCCGGAGCACCAGCGCTTTTGCCCGTTCAGAATAACCTTGCCGTCTTTTACCTCGCCCTTTGTCGTCAGGTCGGTCAGCGCGCTGCCCGCTTGCGGCTCAGACATGGAGACCGCCAACACCATTTCACCGCGACAGACCTTCGGCACAACTTCTTGCTTCAGCTTGTCAGAGGCAAAATGCACCAGCGCATGCACCGGGCCGACATTGGCTTCAAACAGCGGAAATGCCGAGGCCGAAGAAATTTTGGCAAACTCTTCCAGCACAATCAGCGCTTCCAAATTACCAAGGCCGAGACCGCCCAGCTTTTCCGGAATATTGATACCGAGGAAACCCATATCGCCCAGCTGCTTCAGCATATCCGGCTGCACCGGATGACCGGTCGTCTCGCAATATTCGGCAATTTTCGGCATTTCGGCGCGGGCAAATTTACGCGCCGTCGCCTGCAACTCACGCTGCGCTTCTGTCAGTTGAAAGTCCACTTTTCGCTCCCTTTTTCGGCACATAATGGGCTGTGATGCGCTGCCCTGCTCGCTTGCGCGGCGCTTGCCGCACCTGCTTCAGCACACGCTGCCATGCCGGTTTGTCTATTTGCATCATATGGCGGACAACGCGCCAAATCCGAAAATATTTTTTGCGTGCGCTGATTTGACTGAGCGGCACCCATTTGCGTTTGCGGGTTTTGCGCTCCGGCCATTTACTCGCCGCCACGCTGACCGCCATCGGATAATACACCGCATAAGCGTGGTTTTTATTGGCCAAGCGGCCATTGCGGCTCAGCAACACGCGCGGTGGTTTGGCCACCTCCCCCAGCACACCGGCTTCTTCATAGGCTTCGCGAGCCGCCGCCATGCGCGGCTTTTCGCCTCGTTCAATCGTTCCCTTCGGCAGCACCCAACGGCCTTTATGCTTGTTCGAACTGACGACACAAATCTCGGCCCGCCCGTTCTGATAACGCAACGCAACAATCCCGGCTTTTCGAAACGACATACACGACCCATTGAAAAATACGTGTCTCACAAAATCATACTGCCCTGCTTTCCGGGGCGCGCCAATAGCTGTTGATTTCGCCGCTATTTCATCTCAAAGTATCGCCAATCTTATTTGGGAGAGATAAATGACTGAAGCATATATTATCGATGCCTGCCGCACACCGCGCGGTATTGGCAAACCGGGCAAAGGCGCTCTGACCGAAATTCACCCGCAACAATTGGGCGCAACCGTGCTGAAAGCATTGGCTGAGCGCAACAAAATCAATACTGCTGAAGTGGACGATATTGTTTGGGGCACCAGCTCGCAGCGCGGCACGCAGGGCGGCGATTTGGGCCGCATGGCTGCATTGGATGCCGGTTATGACGTCAAATCAAGCGCCATGACGCTGGACCGCTTTTGCGGCTCAGGCATCACCGCCGTTAATATCGCCGCTGCCAACATCATGTCCGGCATGGAAGATCTGACGATTGCCGGTGGCACCGAAATGATGTCGCGCTATGGCACCGACGCCAAAGCCGACTCGCCGTTTATGGATAATGGCAATCTGCGTCTGCGCGAAGTGCACCCGCAACCGCACCAAGGTGTGTGTGCCGATGCCATCGCCACGCTGGAAGGCATTAGCCGCGAAGCGGTTGACGCGCTAGCCTATGTCAGCCAACAAAATGCCGACCGCGCCATTAAAGAAGGCCGGTTCGATAAATCATTGGTGCCGGTTTACAAAGAAGACGGCATGCTGGCACTGGACGCAGAAGAGTTTCCGCGCCCGCAAACCACACCGGAAAGCCTGGCTGAATTGGAACCGAGCTTTGCCAAGCTGGCCGATTATCCGCTGGATGAAGACGGCACAACGTTCCGCAAGCTGGTTGCACAAGCCTATCCGAATCTTGAAATCAATCACGTTCACCATGCCGGTAATTCATCCGGCGTTGTTGACGGTGCCGCCGCCCTGCTGCTGGCCGGCAAAGACTATGCCGATGCGCATAGCCTGAAGCCGCGTGCCAAGGTGCGCGCCATTGCCAATATGGGTGACAGCCCGACCCTGATGCTCAACGCACCGGTGCCGGCTGCCAAAAAGGTAATCGAAAAAGCCGGCCTGACGCTGGCCGATATTGACCTGTTTGAAGTCAATGAAGCGTTTTCCGTTGTGACGGAAAAATTCATCCGCGACCTCGACATTGACCGCGAGCGCATCAACGTCAATGGCGGCGCTATGGCTCTGGGTCACCCGATTGGTGCCACAGGGTCCATTCTGGTCGGCACCATGCTGGATGAGCTGGAACGCCAAGACAAGCAATTCGGTCTGGTCACCATGTGCGCTGCAGGCGGCATGGCTCCGGCGATTATTCTTGAGCGCGTCTAACCACGCCCACAATTGTAAGCTTAAGGGCGTTGCTGAGGCAGCGCCCTTTTTCTTGCCCCCTCGATAATTTTCCGCCAAACTCGTTGACAACGAGGGAGGCAATTATGCGTGCACATTACAATCATCTGGACCCATTTCTGACGGCAGACGATGCCGAGACCATGCTGCGTCTGGCCGAAAATTTTCAAAGCTTCGGCCCTTACGCCAATGAGGCAGAAAATGACGGTATTGGTGAACAATTGCCGCAACGTTTTGACGCCGCCTTTAACTATATCGCGCATGGCATTGACGGCAGCGAAAACACTGACGACATGCACACCGCCGCGGCACGAACCAATTATTTCCGCGAGACTTATGCCTATGGCGATGAGGTGAAAGCGCCGGGCGTCGAGCCGTTTATGAACCATCCGGCCTTGGCGGAAACGGCTCGTAAAATCTCCGGCGTGGAGCGCATTGTGCCGGCCATTATTTTCGCCAATATTCTCATCCCCGGCCAAGAGCTAGCCGTGCATACCGATGTGCCGGAGTTTCGCGGCGCCAATCGCAAGG
>JBMHCM010000084.1:0-9366 GCA_049889915.1 Parvibaculales bacterium | reverse complement strand
TCTGACATCTTGTCACGACCGGCCACGCGCAGGCGACCGGTCGGCCCGTAAGCCCCCTGACCGCGTTCGGCGAAAAACATCTCATCGGTAATCGGGTTGTAAACAATACCGGCGACAAGCGTGCCGTCGCGCTCCAACGCGACGGAGATCGCAAAATGCGGAATGCCATGCATGAAATTGGTGGTGCCGTCCAGCGGGTCGATAATCCAACGATGGCTCAAGTCTGACCCGGCCACTTCGCCTTTTTCTTCCAGCAAAAAACCATAGCCGGGGCGCGCTTCGGACAATTCTTCAAAAAGAATTTTCTCAGCCCTTAAATCGGCATTGGTGACGAAATCGCCTTGCCCCTTGCGCGAGACTTGCAGGTTTTCAATCTCACCGAAATCACGGCGCAGGGCGCGGCCGGCCTTTTCAACGGCGGCCCGCATAACATTCATGGCTGGCGATTGGGGCATTAGTCAGCCCGCTTGAGGTAGGTGACCTCATTAGTGTCGACGATAATCTTGTCGCCCATTTCAACAAAAGGCGGCACCATAACCCGCACGCCATTATCGCAAATGGCCGGTTTGTTGGAAGAGGCGGCCGTTTGGCCTTTAACCACCGCTTCGGTTTCGGCAACCTCAAGCGTTACTTGGTCGGGCAGGCGAATGCCGATCGGCTTGCCTTCATGGCTTTCCACCACGACCTGCATGCCGTCTTGCAAAAAGGCGGCACGGTCACCGACAAATTCGGTTTGCAGTTCAATCTGCTCATAGCTTTCCGTGTCCATGAAAACCAGCATGCCGTCGCTCTCATAGAGGAATTGATAATCGGTTTGCTCAAGGCGCACGCGCTCAACCTTATCGGCCGAGCGGAAGCGTTCATTGAGCTTTGATCCATTGATCAGGTTTTTCAGCTCAACCTGGGCAAAGGCGCCGCCTTTGCCGGGTTTCACATGCTGCAATTTCACAGCCACCCACAATTCACCATTATGCTGGATAACATTGCCGGGGCGAATTTCATTACCGTTGATTTTCATGGAGCTTCACCTGCGTTAACTTTTCAGCTTGTCCATTAGCATGCAGCGCGATATGGGAAAACCACTATTTCGCGTGGCAGGCGGCAAACAGCGCGTTAAAGCGCGCAATGGCGGCGGTCGGCCCGTCTGCATGCTGCCACACGGCGCTTGAAGTAGCGATAAAATCGGCTCCCGCTTCGACCAGCGGGGCAGCATTATCCGGCGTGATGCCGCCTATGGCGACACAGGGCAATTCGACAAATTCTTGCCAAAAGGTCAAAAGCTCCGGCGTGGCGCGGGATTTGGCGTCTTTGGTGGGGGTGTCGTAAAACGCGCCAAAGGCGACATAATCAGCGCCCGCTTCGCCGGCTTCCATGGCCAAATGCTTGCTGTCATGACAGGTCACGCCGATAATTGCGTCATCACCCATCACTTGGCGGGCTTGCGCATAGGGCATGTCATTTTGCCCGATATGCACGCCGTCACAGCCATATTTTTGCGCCAATGTCGGGTCGTCATTGAGCAGCAAAGCGACATCATGCGCGTGCGCAATCGGCATCAGCCGGTCGAGGGCGGCGGCAATTTCAGCTTCCGGTGCGGGCGTGCCATCGGTCGCTTTCAGGCGCAGCTGCAGGCAAGCAACATCACCGGCGTTTAAGGCTTCGGCCAGCGTGTCGGCAAAAGGCGTCAGCTCGATTTGCGGTGGGGTGATGAGGTATAGCCGGGTTTGCGGCCGCGGCGGCGCAGGTTTTGCTTTCGCCACTTTGCGCGCCCCTATTGCCCGTCGCCCATAGCGCTGGCTTGCGCGGCATGGCGCAATTTATGGTCTGCCAGCACACAGGCCATCATCGCCTCGCCAACCGGCACGGCGCGAATGCCGACACATGGGTCGTGACGGCCTTTGGTGATGATGTCGGTTTCATTGCCGTCTACATCCACCGTTTGACGCGGTGTCAAAATGGAAGAGGTCGGTTTGACGGCAAAGCGTACCACCACATCTTGGCCGGTCGAGATGCCACCCAGCACACCACCGGCGTGATTGCTGGTAAAGCCGTCCTTGGTCATTTCATCGGCATTTTCTTCGCCGGACAAAGCAGCGGCGTCAAAACCATTGCCAATCTCAACGCCTTTGACGGCATTAATGCTCATCATGGCAGCCGCCAAATCCGTATCCAGCTTGCCGTAAATTGGTGCACCCCAACCGACCGGAACGCCGGAGGCGACGACCTCAATCACCGCGCCACAGCTTGAGCCGGCTTTGCGCACGCCGTCGAGATAAGCCTCCCAATCGGCGGCGGCTTGCGGGTCCGGGCACCAGAACGGGTTATTGTTCACCTCATCCCAATCCCAATTGTCGCGGTTGATTTTATGCGGTCCCATTTGCACCAGCGCGCCGCGCACGGTAACGCCGTCCAGCACTTTGCGGGCCACGGCAGAGGCGGCAACACGGGCTGCCGTCTCGCGGGCTGAAGACCGCCCGCCACCGCGATAATCGCGAATGCCGTATTTCTCCATATAGGTGAAGTCGGCATGGCCGGGGCGATATTTGTCTTTAATGTCGCCATAATCTTTCGAGCGCTGGTCGGTGTTTTCAATCAGCAACTGAATCGGCGTGCCGGTTGTCACTTGCGCGCCGGTTTGCGGGTCTTCAAACACGCCGGAGAGGATTTTCACCGCATCGGGTTCGCGCCGCTGGGTAGTGAAGCGGTTTTGCCCGGGTTTGCGTTTGTCCAGCCAGTGCTGAATGTCAGCCTCGGTCAATGGCAGCCGTGACGGCACACCGTCCACCACGCAGCCAAGCGCCGGCCCGTGGCTTTCGCCCCAAGTCGTTACGCGAAACAGATGACCGAAACTATTATCTGACATTAGTCGTTTTCCGCTTGTTTGGCCGCTTTGATGTCGTCAAAGGCACCCATGCCGATGGTATTATAGCCATTATCGACATAATGAATTTCACCCGTCACACCGGCCGACATGTCGGACAACAGATAGACGGCAGATTGGCCGACTTGCTCTTTGGTGACATTGCGGCGCATCGGCGCGTTGGCTTCGTTAAACTTCAGCATTTCGCGGAAGTCGCCAATACCGGCCGCCGCCAAAGTGCGAATCGGACCGGCGGAAATCGAATTGACGCGGATGCCTTGTGGGCCAAGGTCAGAGGCCAAATAGCGCACGGAAGCCTCCAGCGCGGCTTTGGCCACACCCATGACATTGTAATGCGGGATGACTTTTTCGGCCCCGAAATAAGACAGGGTAATCATCGAGCCGCCTTCATCCATCAGTTTTTCAGCGCGGCAAGCAACCGCCGTAAAGCTGTAGCAGCTAATGTTCAGCGCTTTGTCGAAGGCTTCTGACGAGGTGTCGACATAGCGGCCCATAAGTTCTTCTTTACCGGCAAAGGCGATGGCGTGGACTACGAAATCCAGCTTGCCCCATTGCGCTTCCAGCTTGGCAAACAGCGCGTCCAGACTGGCTTCGTCGGTGACGTCGCACGGCTCGACAAAATCAGAGCCGACGCTTTCGGCCAAAGGCTTGACGCGACGCTCCAGCGCCTCGCCTTGATAAGTGAAAGCCAGCTCAGCACCGGCATCGGCGCAGGCTTGCGCAATGCCCCAGGCAATTGAGTTTTTATTGGCGACGCCCATAATCAGGCCGCGCTTTCCCTGCATCACATTCATAACGCCCTCTTTCGTAATCACGTTGTCTTGCTTGTATAAACCGCACCGAGACAAAAGCCTAGGGCGCGGGGGTGAGATTTTTAGCCGCGAAACGGCTCCGCCTTGCGGGTCATCAGGTGCAAATACTCAACCGCCGGGGTAAAGCCTTGGCCGGCGGCGCGGCGCAACCAGCCCATGCCTTTTTCGCGGTCAAAGGCAATGCCGTCTGCCGCCAAATACATGCGCGCCAAATTATATTGCGCCGGAGCAAAGCCGCGCGTGGCGGCCGCCTCATAATAGGCACGGGCCTTCTCGCCATTTTTCGCAACGCCCAAGCCCTTGCGGTACAGATGACCGAGATTGCGCATCGCCGCCAGATCGTAATTATCGGCCAAAACCTGCCAATGCCGCCGAGCCGTATCATAATCACCGGCATCATAGGCAGCTGTTGCTTTGGTAAAAATGGCGTCAAATTGCGGCGCCTGCAAAGGTTGTGCACAGGCCTGCAGCAGTGGCAATAAAGCAAGTATCAATAATTGGCAGCCTTTGGTCATGCGCCTATATATAGGCCATATGCCGCTGACAGAACAGGATTGCCCATGAGCTACTTCACCGAACCGCCTGCCGACCCGATTGCCGCTTTTGATGCTTGGTTGACCGAGGCGGCAGCCAGCGAGCCGAATGACCCCAACGCCATGGCCCTGTCGACCGTGGCGGCGGACGGTATGCCGAATGTGCGCATGGTGCTTTTGAAAGGCCATGATGCGCGCGGCTTTGTGTTTTACACCAATCTGCAAAGCATTAAGGGCGATGAGCTGGCCGCCAATGCCAAGGCGGCGGTTTGCTTTCATTGGAAATCCTTGCACAGGCAAGTCCGCGTGCAAGGGCCGATTAGCGCCGTGTCGGATGATGAGGCTGACGCTTATTATAATTCGCGCGGCCGTGAGAGCCGCATTGGCGCATGGGCCTCGCAGCAATCGCGGCCCTATGCGTCGCGGGCTGAATTGGAAGCCGCTTATGCCGAGATGGATAATAAATATCCGGGCGAGGATATTCCGCGTCCGCCGCATTGGTCGGGCCGTCGCATCACGCCGCTGCGGATTGAGTTTTGGCAAGACGGTGCGCACCGCCTGCACGACCGACTGATTTTCAAACGCCCCGACCCCGACAGCGATTGGCAAACCGAGCGGTTGTATCCGTAATGGTGATGGCCGCGCGGCTGTGCTAGGCTTACGGCATGTCAGACCATCATCACGATCATATCGGCCTTGAGCCGGGTAAGCGCGTGCAGGGCACCGCCTTGCTGGCGATTTTTGTCGCCAGCGTGATGATTGTCATGAAAGGCTTTGCTTGGTTGCTGACCGGTTCGGTAGCGCTGCTTGGCTCGTTTCTCGATTCGGTCATGGATTTGTCGCTATCGGTGATGAATTTTTTCGCCATTCGCCATGCGCAAACGCCGGCCGATGAAGAACATCGCTTCGGCCATGGCAAGGCAGAGGCCTTGGCGGCATTGGCGCAAGGCGCAGCCCTGTCTTTGGCGGCGGTGTTCCTGCTGGTCGAGGCGGGGCAGGCCTTTTTGGCGCCGGCACCGCTGCAAGAAACCACAATCGGCATTATCGTCATCGTGATTTCCATCGTGCTGACCTTCGGCTTGGTGATGGTGCAAAGGCGGGTTGCCAAGGCAACGCAATCGGTGGCCATCCAAGCCGACAGCGCGCATTATGCCGGCGATTTATATATGAATTTGGGCGTGGTTGCGGCCTTGGTGTTGTCCGGTCCGCTTGGCATGCCCTATGCCGACCCGGTGCTTGGCGTGGTGGTCGCTTTCATGCTGGCAAAAAGCGCGTGGGAAATTTTCACCGCCGCTGCCGACCAATTAATGGACCGCGAATTGGACGATGCGGTGCGCGAAGAATTGAAGCAGATTATCCTGTCGCATCCGAAAGTACTGGGCTTGCATGATTTGCGCACCAGACGGGCCGGTCTCAACCGGTTTGCGCAATGCCATATTGAGTTGGACGGCGCCATGACGCTCAATGAAGCGCATAAAATATCCGACGCGGTGGAAGCCAGCGTGATGCAGCGCTTCCCCGATATTGACGTGCTTATCCATCAAGATCCGGAAGGCCATGAAGAGCTGACCGATTTGCAAAAAAGCTAATAGCCCGCAGGCGCAATCCTTTCATAGCCCAATTGCTGCAATAGCTGCGCCACGGCCAGCGGTGTTTTGTCTTCAAAGGCCGGGCCGATAATCTGCATACCGAAGGGCAGGCCGTTATGTTGCCCAAGCGGCACTACCGTGGATGGCAGGCCGCATAAAGTGGCGACACCGGCCCAAAAGAAATTGTCGAAATAAGGCCGTTCTGTGCCATTGACGCTGATACGCCGCGCGTGGAAATCAGGATTGTGGTCATGCAACATGGCGGTGGACGGGGTGACCGGACACAGCACCACATCGACCTTCTCAAACACCGCCTGCCAGGCCATATCATACTTGCTACGCCGCGCATTGAGCCGCAGCCAATCGCCATGGCTGAGGGTAAAGCCGCGGGCTTGCACCAAACGGGCGTCTTTATCGGCCGGGTCGGCGGCGGCCACCACATCACGCATTTTGGCGATAACCGTGTCCGGCATGTCAGAGCCGATAATCGAGCTGAGGCGCAGAATATAGGTTTCGTAATAGGCGGCCATATCGACATCGGGTTGAATGTCGCATAGGCTTGCCCCTCCGGCCTCCAGGGTCTTTCCGGCCTTTACGATGGCGTCGCTGAATGCGGTCTCGACAGGGCAGTGCGTGTCGCTTGGCCATAAGCCCACACGCAAGCCTTGCGCAGAAGAATGGCGGGGGCCTTGTAGGGCGATTTGCATGGCTTGCCGCATCGGCCCGTCATCGAGGCCGACGGTCAGGTCAAGTGCCAGTTCAAGGTCGTGCGGGCAGCGCGCCAATGGCCCGGCGACCGATAGCTCAGACGGTTCCATGCGCATGCCGTGCGGTGGCGGCACATGGCCGCGCATCGGGACCAAGCCGAAGCTCGGCTTATGACCGAACAGGCCGCAAAAATGCGATGGGGTGCGAATGGAGCCGCCAATATCGCTGCCATATTCCAATGGTGTCAGACCGGCGGCCAAAGCGGCAGCCGAGCCGCCGGAGGAGCCGCCCGGCGAATGCGCCATATTATGCGGATTATTGGTTGTGCCGTGCACGTCATTATAGGTTTGCACATCACCCCCGGCCATTGGTGAGTTGGTTTTGCCGATGATAATCGCCCCGGCCGCTTTCAGTCTGGCGGCCACCACGCTGTCCGTTTGGGAAACATGACCGGCAAATTGCGGAAAACCGGCGTCGCAAGTCAGCCCTTCCACCTCAAACAAATCTTTGATGGTCATCGGCACGCCGTGTAACGGCGGCAAGGCCTCACCTTTTGCTTGTCTGGCGTCTGCCGCATCAGCGGCTGCGCGGGCGGCCTCAAAACCGGTTGCTATGACGGCGTTTAGCGGTTCATTCAGTGCTTCGATGCGGGCGATAAAATGCTCGGTCGCCTCGCGTGATGAAATGTCACCGGCTGCAATTTTTGCGGCCAAAGCTTTCGCCGTCAGTGTGTGTAAGCTCATGGTTTCCTCTCCAAAGCAGTGGACATCCCAGCATTGATTGGGCAATGTAAATTCATGTGAACACGTCTCAAAGAAGACGATAGGGAGGAAAAAATGTTCGGTCAAATGCAAGATGTACCGCTGTTGATGAACCGCATTCTCGACCACGCCATGGTCAATCATGGCGAGCGCGAGATTGTCTCACGCTTGGTGGAAGGCAATATTCATCGTGAAACTTATGCAGATTTGCACCTGCGCGCTCGTAAGCTGAGCCAAGCGCTGCAAAGCCTTGGCATGGGTGAGCAAGATGTGATTGCCACTTTGGCGTGGAATACCCACCGCCATATTGAAGCCTGGTATGGCATTACCGGTATTGGCGGGGTTTATCACACGCTGAACCCGCGCCTGTTTGCCGAGCAGCTGGTCTACATCATCAATCACGCTGAAGATAAAATCATCTTTACCGATTTGACCTTTGTGCCGGTATTGGAAGCCATTGCCGACCAAATTCCGAATGTGAAGCACATTATTGTGATGACCGATGCGGCGCATATGCCGGACACATCACTGACCAATGCCCTGTGCTATGAGGATTTGCTGGACGGGCAAAATGGCGATTTCAACTGGGTTGAAGTCGATGAAAAAGCGCCGTGTGGCATTTGTTACACATCCGGCACCACCGGCAATCCAAAAGGTGTGTGTTACACACACCGCTCCAATGTGTTGCACACTTTGGTTGGCAATGGCGCCGATATTATGGGGCTGAAAAGCACGGACAGCATTATGCCTGTTGTGCCGATGTTCCACGCCAATGCTTGGGGCTTGGCGCTGAGCGCACCGGCCGCCGGGTCAAAAATCGTCAATCCGGGCCCGAATATGGATGGCGAAAGCATTTATCAATTGCTGACCGATGAGGCGGTGACCTTTACCGCGGCCGTGCCGACCGTTTGGCTGATGCTGCTGCAACATTTGGAAGCTAACAACCTTAAGCTGCCGGTGCTGCGCGATGTGACCATTGGTGGTTCTGCCGTGCCGCGCGTTATGCTTGAGAAGTTTGAGCGCGATTATGATGTCTCCGTGAAGCATGCTTGGGGCATGACCGAGCTGTCTCCGCTGGGCACCATTGCCAGCTTTAAGGCCGGTATGGAAAGCATGAGCTTTGACGAGCAGATGGACATTAAGGTGAAACAGGGTCGCGCCCCGTTTGGCGTTGAAATGAAAATCACCGATGATGACGGCAAAGAGCTGCCGCGTGACGGCAAAGCGTTTGGCCATTTGATGGTGCGCGGGCCGTTTATTGTCGGCGAATATATCAAGGGCGATGGCGGTCAAATCCTCGATGAGGATGGCTTCTTCGACACCGGTGATGTAGCGACCATTGACCCGCTCGGCTTTATGCAAATCACCGACCGGTCAAAAGACGTCATTAAATCAGGCGGTGAATGGATTTCATCGATTGAAGTGGAAAACGTGGCCGTCGGTTGCCCCGGCGTGACCGAAGCTGCGGTTATCGGTCTGCCGCATCCGAAATGGGATGAGCGGCCTCTGCTCATCATCATTAAAGATGATGGTGCCGAGCTGAGCAAAGACGAGGTGCTGGCTTATCTTGACGGCAAAATCGCCAAATGGTGGATGCCGGATGATGTGGTTTTCGTCGATGAAATTCCGCACACCGCTACGGGTAAAATCCAGAAACTGACGCTTCGCGAGCAATTTGCCGATTATCAATTGCCGACAGCTGACAGCGCGGCGGAATAATGATGTTTGGCATTTCAATTGCAACATTGGCCGGCTGGGGATTGCGTCTCGCAATCGCCGCGCCGGTGCTTGCCTTGGTGCTGATCGCCTTGTTCCGTTTCGGCATTATGGATTTTCGTCTGCCGTTGCTGGGTGTCGCGGTGGCCAGCTTGCTGGCCATCATCGCGGCTTTGCTCAGCGCGGCCGCATTGATTGGCGGCGTTGGCGGCGACGGGGCGCATATGCAAAAGGCGGTCAGCGCTTTGGTGCTTGCCTTATTGGTGCTGTATGCGCCGCTTAACACCATCCGCAAGGGCGGCAACGTTCCGCGCATTCATGACATCAGCACGGATTTGGACAATCCGCCGCTGTTTGAAGCGGTGC
>JBMHCM010000083.1:0-2840 GCA_049889915.1 Parvibaculales bacterium | reverse complement strand
GACTGGAACTAAGGTAAATCGCTTCGAACTCTAAGTCACTGTTAGTAAATGGTTTCTTGGGGATAACAGCGCAAGGCCCCGTAGCTCAACTGGATAGAGCGCGAGACTTCTAATCTTGAGGTTGTAGGTTCAAGTCCTACCGGGGTCGCGCTAGAAGGGCTTGGCAGCTTTGCTGCCTTAGCCCGCTTTGCGCCAGCGCAGGGGCGAAGCCCCGAAGTCGGCCGCTAGAAGGGCTTGGCAGCTTTGCTGCCTTAGCCCGCTTTGCGCAAGTGAGATGGTTTGGCGAAGACAAACCTCCGAAACGCGCTAGAAGCACTTGCCGAGCGGAGCGAGTTTTATACGCTTCCAAAGGGGGAAAGCGCACCATTCAATCGCTTTTCAGCATAAAAATATTCAGTAAAAATAGTGGGATAGCGGAAGTGAAATTTTTTGATTTTTGCCGTTTTTTCGGCTTGTCAAAACCGATATTCAGATGCATATAGCAAAAAAAAGGCAACAACCATTTTTTATTCGAGAAACAACCATGTGGCAGGCGCTGTCAGAGTATTTTCTGGTGGGGTTTCAGGTGAGTGCTGTTCTGTTCGGCACTTTGCTGGCGGCTCCCTTATTGTTGAGCCTCGACGCGACGCGTCGACGGCTGGGTTTCGTCTGCATGGCGGTTGGCAGCCTGTCGGCGCTGGTGGCAACGGGCTTTAGCGGCTTATGGATTTTGGCATTTGCCAATTTCTTTTGGTTCGGCTCCAGCCTACGTGGGTTTATTGTGCTCAGCCAATCAACGGCAGATATTGCACCCCCCATGGCCGAGCAGCAGATTATGCAATCCGAGAGCGCTTTCGCGGTGGTTGCCGAGGCGGTGGAGCAGACCGTCACGGATATTATCGATGGCGGCCCTGACGACCGACAAATGGTCTAGTCGGACTTCTAATTTCTCTCTTCGCAATCATGCTGATGCTTGCATTGCAGAATATGACACGGCTAATCTAAGCAGCCGGAGGATGATTATGCAGCAAGAGCAGTTTGATATGGCGCAGCTGGCCGATATGGTCAGCTTTGTTAAATATCTCGGTATCCAGATTACGGAAGTCACGGCCGAACAGGTGACCGGCCAATTATTGGTGCGCCCGGAACTGACCAATCATCTGCCGAATGCGCATGGCGGCGTGTTTATGAGCTTTGCTGATGCGCTGGGTGCGTTTGGCGCGCAATACCATTTGCCGGAAGGGGCAGAGGGCACAACGACGATTGAAAGTAAGACAAATTTCATGCGCGCCGTGCAAGAGGGCGATACGCTGCATGGGCTTTGCAAACCGTTGACTATCGGGCGGCGGCTGTCTGTCTGGCAAACAGACATCACCCGCGGCGACGGCAAGCTGGCCGCGCAAGTAACACAAACACAGATTTATCTCTGGCCGCTGGGGGAGAGGAGTTAAGGCTCTCAAAATCTCACTAAATCATCGAGCCGGTTTCGCCCAGCAAATAGCGGGCGACGTCAATGACGTCGATGGTCAGCGAAATGCCGGCCATCACCAGATAAAACAGCACGAATTTTGAGAAATTGGGCGCGTCGCCATAATCTTTGCGATGGGTGAATATCCACGCATAGACCGGTGTCCAAAAAACGATATGCGCCAGCCCCAAAAGCCGCACATAGCCGTATTGCTGATACAGATATTCCATATATTCACCGGCCAGCAAAAAAGCGACGATAATGGCCACGGCTTCATAGCGTGGCCGCCAGCCCATTGGTGTGCGCTTAGCAACAAAAAACACGGCACCGAGATTGGCCGCGACCAGCAGCATTAAATAGGCCAAAAGCCAGCTTGGTTGCGTGGCCCAAATGGCATCGCCGAGAGTTTCGTAAGGGGTCATGTGGTTTCCTTTTTGTTTTGATTATCGTGGCACAAAGCGGCGGGCTTGCAAAGGGGCGGCATGAATTGCCTCGCTGCCCCAAACGCGTTACAACAGCGACAACAAGACAAGTATAAGGTGAGGACATGCCTAAACTGAGATCAAGAACATCTACCCATGGACGCAATATGGCGGGCGCGCGCGGCCTTTGGCGCGCCACCGGCATGGGAGACAGCGATTTCGGCAAACCGATTATCGCTGTGGCCAACAGCTTTACGCAATTTGTGCCGGGCCATGTGCATTTGAAGGATTTAGGCCAATTGGTTGCCCGCGAGATTGAAGCGGCAGGCGGCGTGGCGAAAGAGTTCAACACCATCGCCGTGGATGACGGCATCGCCATGGGCCATGACGGCATGCTGTATTCGCTGCCGTCGCGCGAGATTATAGCCGACAGTGTGGAATATATGGCCAATGCCCATTGCGCCGATGCGCTGGTCTGCATTTCCAATTGTGATAAAATCACCCCCGGCATGCTGATGGCTGCCTTGCGCCTCAACATTCCGGCCGTGTTCGTGTCCGGCGGGCCGATGGAAGCCGGTAAGGTGAAGTGGGATGATGAAGAGCGCGCCATTGATTTGGTCGATGCCATGGTCGCCGCTGCCGACGACAATATGTCAGACGAGCAAGTGGAGGCGATTGAGCGCTCAGCATGCCCGACCTGCGGTTCTTGCTCCGGCATGTTCACGGCCAATTCCATGAACTGCCTGACCGAAGCATTGGGGCTGTCTTTGCCCGGCAATGGCTCGGTGCTGGCGACCCATGCTGACCGCGAGGCACTGTTTAAGCGCGCCGGTCGTTTGGTGGTGGAGCTGTGCGAGCGCTATTACGAAAATGATGACGAGACGGCACTGCCGCGTTCCATGGCCAATTTCCAAGGCTTTGAAAACGCCATGACGCTGGATATCGCCATGGGCGGTTCGACCAATACGGTG
>JBMHCM010000082.1:0-2597 GCA_049889915.1 Parvibaculales bacterium | reverse complement strand
CAAATCCTCGGCCAATTGGGTCACTTGCGCTTCTTCGCCATCACGGCACAGCACCTGAAACGGCCGCGAATTGATCGATATGGTCATCTCACTCATTTACGCCTCCCCCAAAACATCATCGATTTGCCGCATGGCTTTTTCCATTTGCTGCGCGGCGCGACGTTGATTGGCTTCCAATTCGGCCTTTTGTTTTTTCAAAGACGACACTTCGGCCCGCAAATGCGCGCATTGCACCGACAGCGCATCCAGCTCGGCTTGCTTGCCGATCAAATCGCCGCCATTGGCAGCCAATTTTTTCTGGTGCTTTTCCAGCTTATCCAGCGCGTTGTTCAGCCGTTCCAAGGCGGGGCGAATTTTCTGCATAATTACCTCTCTCGCCTAACATAGGGAGTGCAGTTAAAAGCGGTCAATAGAAACCGTCAAAAACGAGACTCAAGCCCCCGAATCTGGCATTGACTCTGCGTGGGTGCGCGGGCATTGTGCGCCCAAATTGACGCGGCCCATTTTGGCGCGCGCAACCCGACAGGTATGAGGGATTTACATGTCTGACGCTCAAGACACCACATCATCGCAAAACACATCATCCGTGCCGCTGCGCGATATGGCCAACGCCATCCGCGCCCTTTCCATGGATGCCGTGCAGGCGGCCAATTCAGGCCACCCCGGTCTGCCCATGGGGGCGGCCGATATTGCCACGGTTTTGTATACCAAATTTTTGAAAATCGACCCGCTGGCCCCGCAATGGCCGGACCGTGACCGCTTTGTGCTGTCGGCCGGTCACGGGTCAATGCTGCAATATGCGCTGCATTATCTGGTCGGCTTTGCCGATATGACGCTGGAAGAGATTAAAAATTTCCGTCAACTTGGCGCCCGCACAGCCGGTCATCCGGAATATGGTCACGCCAGCGGCATTGAGACCACCACCGGCCCGCTTGGCCAAGGCATTTCCACCGCCGTCGGCATGGCGCTTGCCGAGCGGATGATGAACGCCCGGTTCTCCGATGAGCTGGTCGATCACTTTACTTATGTGCTGGCCTCGGATGGTGACTTGATGGAAGGCATCAGCCATGAAGCGATTTCCATTGCCGGTCACTTGCAACTGTCAAAACTGATTGTGCTGTATGATGATAATGACATTTCAATCGATGGCCCGTTGAGCTTGGCCGAGTCCGGCGATGCGCTGATGCGCTTTGAAGCCGCCGGTTGGGACGCGGTGCGCATTGACGGCCATGATATGGACGCCATTGCCGAAGCCATTGAGGCGGCCCGTAACAGCGATAAGCCGAGCTTGATTGCCTGCAAAACCACTATTGGTTATGGCTCGCCCAATAAAGCCGGCACCAGCGGTGTGCATGGCGCGCCTTTGGGCGAAGATGAAATTGGTTTGACCCGCGCGCAATTGGGCTGGTCGCACGAGCCGTTCGACATTCCGTCCGATATTTTGGACAGCTGGCGGATGGCCGGTCGCGCCCACGCCTCGACCCGCAAAGAGTGGGAAGAACGCCTCGCCGCCGCCTCTGCCGAGACCAAAGTACGCTTTGAGCGTGTGGTGGCCGGCGACCTGCCAAGCGGTTTGGACGATGCGGTTGACGCCTTCAAAAAGCAGTTGGCGGAAGAAAAGCCCGGTTGGGCAACCCGTAAATCATCGGAAGAAGCGCTGAAAGCCATCGTACCGCATGTGCCGGAAATGATTGGCGGTTCGGCTGACCTGACCGGCTCCAACAACACCCGCACACCGGAACAAGACGCCGTGGCGGCTGATAATTATGGCGGCCAGTTCATCCATTGGGGCATTCGCGAACACGGCATGGCCGCTGCGATGAACGGCATGGCCCTGCATGGCGGTTTCATTCCTTATTCCGGCACTTTCTTGGTGTTCTCTGATTATTCGCGCCCGGCCATTCGCCTGTCGGCGCTGATGAACCAGCGCACCATTCATGTGCTGACCCATGACTCGATTGGCCTCGGCGAAGACGGCCCGACCCACCAACCGGTTGAGCATTTGGCGGCGCTGCGGGCCATGCCGAACACATTTGTGTTCCGCCCGGCCGATGCGATTGAGACGCTGGAGTGCTGGCAATTGGCCCTGAAGATTGACAATGCGCCAAGCATTTTGGCGCTGACCCGCCAAGGCCTGCTGGCACAACGCGAATATGAAGAACGCAATTTGTGCACCGCCGGAGCTTATGAATTGGCGGCCGGCGGCAAAGACCCGCAAGTCACCATCATGGCATCCGGCTCAGAGATTTTCATCGCCATGGAAGCCCGCGCCGCGCTGGAAGCAGACGGCATTGGCGCCCGCGTGGTCTCTGTGCCGTGCATGGAATTGTTCGCGCAACAAGCCGACACGGTGCAGCAAGATGTGCTGGGCGATACGCCGCTGCGCATCGCGGTTGAAGCGGCTGTGCAACAAAGCTGGGACCGCTATTTGCGGCCACAAGATATTTTCATCGGTATGGACGGGTTTGGTGCCAGCGCACCGGCCGGTCAGCTCTTCCAACATTTCGGCATTACCGCAGAAGCGATTGCCGACGCAGCGCGTAAAGCGCTCGCCTGATCAGTGACGAAAGGATTTTAGAGATGGCAGTAAATGTAGC
>JBMHCM010000081.1:0-12253 GCA_049889915.1 Parvibaculales bacterium | reverse complement strand
CTGGTTGGGGTGGAGTTGTTCGGCACAAAGACGATGGGCGCGCAACGCTGGCTTGATTTCGGCCTATTTCGTCTGCAGCCGTCCGAATTTATGCGGCTGGCCATTTTGCTCGCCTTGGCGCGGTATTTCCATGGCGTGCATCAAAATGACGTCTCGCATCCGGTCAATCTCATTGTGCCGGGCATTATTATCGGCGCGCCATGCTTGTTGGTGCTGGGCCAGCCCGATTTGGGTACCACCATCATGTTGGCGGCGACCGGCATCGGCGTGTTGTTTTTGGCCGGGGTGAATATTCGTTATTTCATCGCCGGTGCGGTGGTGGTCGGTGCGGCCATACCGATTGTCTGGCAAAACATGCTGGCGTATCAGAAAGAGCGCGTTTTGGTGTTTCTCGATCCGGAACGCGACCCGCTGGGGGCCGGTTATCACATCATCCAGTCGAAAATCGGTATTGGCTCCGGCGGGGTGTTTGGCAAGGGCTTGGCGCAGGGTACACAAAGCCAATTGAACTTTTTGCCGGAGCGACATACCGATTTCATCTTCAGTAATTTTGCCGAAGAGATGGGCTTTATCGGCGGCATTGCGCTGCTGGCTTTGTTCATCACCACGCTGGTAATTATCTTCCGCATTGCCGGTCAAATGCGGCACAGCTTTTGCCGCCTAACCGTGGCGGCCATCGGCTTCTCCCTGTCGATTTACATTATCGTTAATCTGGCCATGGTTATGGGGCTGGCGCCGGTAGTCGGCGTGCCACTGCCATTCGTGTCATATGGCGGCACCTCGCTCTTGACCTTTATGGCCGGAATTGGCCTGATACTGGCAATGGACCGTCAGCCAATGGCGGATTTGCCGAAATAGGGAAACCCAAAGGGAGATGGGAATGAACTGGTCACACTTACAAACAAAAACAAAATGGCTGCTGGGTGTCGGCGGCGCCGTCGGGCTTTTGGTCTTGGTGTTGCTGGCCCGCACATTTACGCCGGCCGGTTCGCAACAGGCCGGACAGGCCTTTGAGTTTACGCCGGACAGTCAGCGCGTCACCCGATTGATGAGCGAGTCCGTGCGCTTTCAAACCATCTCCTTCGGTCGTGATAAGCCGACCTCCAAGCGAGCGCTGCTGGCCTATCACGCCTATTTGAAGCAGCAATTTCCGCTGGTGCATCAAAAGCTCAAGCGCGAAGTGGTCGGCGATTATTCGCTGCTTTACACCTTCCCCGGCAGTTCTGACGCCAAGCCGGTGATTATGCTCGGCCATTTGGAGGTGGTGCCGGTTGTGCCGGGCACGCAAGCCGACTGGCAACACCCGCCCTTTGAGGGGGTGGTGTCTGACGGCTTTATTTGGGGTCGTGGCACGCTGGACAATAAGGTCAATGTCATCGGCCTGTTGGAAGCGGCTGAAAATATGCTGGCCCGCGGTATTACGCCGAAGCGGACGATTTATTTGGCCTTTGGCCATGATGAAGAGCAGGGCGGCATTGATGGCGCGCTGGAAATGGCCAAGCTGCTTGAAAGTCGTGGCGTTGAGGCCGAGTTTCTGGTCGATGAAGGCGGGCTTGTGACGCGCGGTGTTGTGCCGGGTGTTGAAGCGCCTATGGCGATTATCGCTCCGGCGGAAAAGGGTATTGTCACCCTGCAATTAAAGGTTATCGGTGATGGCGGTCATTCCTCCATGCCGCCGGTGCAAACCTCTATCGGCATTTTGGCTTCGGCCATTGCGGCTATGGAAGCCAATCAATTCCCGCGTGATTTCTCGCATACGCAAAACTTTCTTGAAGCGGTGGCCGATGAAATGCCGTTCGCTTCGCGGCTGGTGATGAAAAACCTCTGGCTGTTTAAGCCGTTGGTCATGTCGATGTTTGAGGGCGACAAGCAGGCGCAAGCCGGAATGCGCACCACCACGGCGGCAACGATGATTGATGGCGGCATCAAAGCCAATGTGCTGCCGATTGACGCCAATGCCAAAGTCAATTTCCGCATCCTGCCGGGCGAGACACCCGAAAGCGTCAAGCAACGGGTGATCGAGACGATTAATGATGAGCGTGTTGAAGTGACTTTCGATGCGTCGGGCCAGGGGGGCATGGCGCCGTCGCCGGTCAGTCCGATTGCCGGTTATGGCTGGGAGAAATTGACCGCGGCCATTCGTGATACGGCAGCGCCGGAGCGCATTATCATTGCGCCGCGCCTGCTGGTGGCAGCCACCGATACGCGGCATTACCGCAAGCTGACGCCGAACCATTATCGCTTTACCTATATGCAATTGGCGCCCAGTGATTTGGGGTCAATCCATGGCACGAATGAGCGCATCAGCACAAAAACGCTGAATGATACGGTACGGTTTTATTTCCGGATGTTGACGGAGCTGTAATCAGCCCGCCAAAAGCGGGTCAAGCCCGCCTTGCGCCTCCAGCGCATAAAGGTCGTCGCAACCGCCAATATGGGTGCCGTCAATAAAGATTTGCGGCACGGTATGACCGCCATTGGCGCGGGCCACCATTGTGCTGCGTTCTTGCGGCTGCTTGTTCAGGCTAATCTCGGTGAAGTCTGCCCCTTTTTGCTGCAGCAAATCCTTTGCTGCGTGGCAATAGGGGCAAATCATCGTTGTGTATATTTCGATTTTGGCCACGTGTTATCTCCTGCCTGAAAATTTAGGCATTTCTTTCACGCGCGCAAGCTAAAAGCTTATTCAGCCGCTTCTGTGTTTTCGCCAAGAACCGCGATGTCGCAAGCAACCATGCGGCCATTTCGGCCTTCTTGCATGTTAAACTCGACCAGCTGCTCTTCAACCAACTGCTTCAAGCCTGATGCTTGGATGGCCGTTACGTGGACGAAACAATCATCGCCGCCATCATCCGGTGTAATAAACCCGTAGCCTTTGGCCGAGTTAAACCATTTTACTTTCCCAGTCTTCATTTCCGCCTCCACTATTCGAAAGCGCGCCGAAGCGGATGGTCTGTCACAATCGAGTAGGCGCATGGATTGGACACGTTGCTTCGTTAGTTTAGATAGGTCAGCAAGAGCGGCCGACTAGGTTTTGGCGCGGATTTTTTCTAACCTGCGACACAATGAACCAAAAAGTCGAAAATGAGCTCAAAACAGCCGTTTGGCGGCAGGTGCTGACGTTGCAATTAGTCTAAATCGTCAATGTCCGGGGCCGGGGGAATGTAATCGGCAATATTGAAAGCGGGCAGGGGGGTGTCGGACTCGGTAAAGAAGCGCACCGCATAAATGCTGATATTGCCGTATTTTGACTGACCACGCATTTCCAGCGGGGCGGCCAAGGGTGTGTCGGCAATGCGGCCATAATGGGTTTTCACCGGCGGAAGATCGGCTGCCCGCTCAAGCGCCGCTTTTGAATAACCGGCAATCGGCGTCCATAAAACCGTGCAGGCCAGCGCATCAATTTTGGTCGTATAGTCGTGCGCAGCGGCCGCGACCGGTCTTGGGTCAACCAGTTGCAGGGCGGCGCGGCGGCGACCGTCAAACAGCTGAATATCGGCATCACAAGCGCGGTTTAACCCGCCGCTTGAAATCGGCAGCAACATGGCAGTAAACGGGTCCAGCGTGCCGCTACCAACCTCCAGAATATTGACCGGCACGACCGGCAGCTGTTCATCGCTCGGTTGATAAGCGGAAACGAATTCGGTCGGTGCGCCGTTTTGGTAGCGCATATAAGTGGTTTTGATTTGTCTTTCGCGAACCCAGTTTAAATCAAGCTTTTGCGGCACAAAGGCACCGTTAGTAAAGCGACCGCGCGTTTCCACCACCACATGCGTATTGGAGGCCAGACGGCCGATGAGGGCCGGAGCGATATGCGCGCTCAACCGATAATCGGTCTCACTCACATCAAGTTGCAGCTCAACTTTCGCGAATAATATACCGGCCGCGTAAATGCGATACTCGGCGTCGAAATAACGCCAATCTGCGCGCGCTGCCAGCGGCACCAGCATCAGGCACAGGCAATATGTGCAGAATTTCCTCATCGCACCCTATACGCCAGATGGCGTGTTTCGGATGTGCTATTGCGCAGCAGCGATATCTTCGCGCAGCGTGCGGGCGGCCAGCAAATAATGCACCGCCCCCCAAACGCCGATAATAATCATAATCGCCAAGGCATAGCCCAGCCCTTGTTGGCCATATGTGGGCGTCAGCCGGTCGGACAACATGCCGACACTCAGCGGGCCGAGCCCAAGGCCGAAAATATTATTCACGAATAATAAAATAGCCGATGCCAAGGAGCGCATTTCCGGCTTCACCAATGTATGCAGCATGGCCAAAGTAGGGCCGAAATACAGAGCGCCTGTTGCAAACGGAATGACCAGCCACAGCAATGCGGCAGTGGCGTCTTCGGTCAGATAGCCGACCAGCGAAAACGGCGCGACAAACAGCGTCACCAGCCCGACCAGCCAAACATTCCAGCGCACATCGCGCTTGCCCAGCTTGTCGGCGACAATGCCGCCCAGCGCCGTGCCGATACCGCCGCCCAAGCCAATCAGCAGCGCCAAATAGCCACCGACTTGCGTTGCCGACATGCCATGGGCGCGAATGAAATAGCTCGGCAGCCAAGCGACCGCGCCATAGCCGACAATGATAATCAGCGTCGAGGCGATAAGGATTTGCCGCAATGAGCGGGTGCGCCACATATATTGAAAGGTTTCCAGCAAAGGCGGTGCTGTGCCATCGGTTTGTTCATCGCTCATGCCGCGTGGCGGCTCTTTGAGGGTGAACCAAGCCAAAATCGCCAGCCCGAAGCCGGGCAGGGCAATCACCTGAATGGCGGTGCGCCAGCCATAATTATCGGCAATCCAGCCACCGGCCAAAAACGCGACAAACAGGCCAATATTAATGCCTAACGCAAATACGGCCAGCGGCGTGGCGCGCTCGGAAGGCGCATACATATCGGCAATAATCGCATGCGAGGGCGGGCTGGTGCCGGCCTCGCCAACGCCGACACCGATACGGGCCAGCAAAAGCTGCACATAATTTTGCGCCATGCCGCATAGAAACGTCATCAGTGAGAATAATGACAGGCAGGCGATGATGATTTTCTTGCGCGACATACGGTCTGCCAAAAAGGCGATGGGAATGCCCAAAGTGGCGTAAAAAATCCCGAAAGCGAGACCGGTCAAAATACCCAATTGGGTGTCTGACAGGCCCATATCGGCCTTAATGGCCTGCAGCAAAATGGCTACAATCTGGCGGTCAACATAATTGGCCGTGTAAATCAGGGTCAGCAGGCCGACCGTGTAAGCTTTAAGTCCGTTGGAAAAGGTAACTGGTGTCATTGGTCTCGGTTTCTGGTGAAAATACGTGCGTTATGATTGCGGAAACGCACGAAAAACACCAGCATAATGAGCAGCCAAGCACCAAAAAAGTGGCTGAACATCACCCCGAAAGTGACCGACATAAATTGGTTGAAAAAGAAAACCGGCGCGACGCCCGCTTCGCCAAGAGTAACGGCAAACTGGCCGATAATGATGGCGGCAAAAGCCGCTTGCAGGGCCAGTAAATAGGGGCGGGCTTTAACTTTTGCCTGAATACCGAAGACAAGGGCGAGGAGTACGGTTGCGCCGACTTGGATCGGCAGCACGGAAACCCCTAAAAACGACACAAATTCTGTCATAACGCACCTTATATGCGCTCACTGTGCATGATGCGGTGTGTCAGGTCAACCGTGGCTTACAGCCAGCTGGCCAAATCGCGCTCTGCGAGTGTCTTTAACAGCGCAATACCGGCCTTTTCATCATTGAGGCACGGCACGGTGGTAAAATGCGTGCCACCGGCTTCGGTAAAGTCGCCTTGCAGCTCAATGCCGATTTCTTCCAGCGTTTCCACGCAATCAGAAATAAAGCCCGGCGTAATGACGGCAATTTTCTTGCTGCCGCTCTCGGCCATGTCGATAACGGTCTTATCGGTATAAGGCTCCAACCATTTGGCCGGGCCAAAACGCGATTGGAAGGTCAGTTTGAGGTAGTCCTCGTCAACACCCATTTTTTCGCGCAGCAGACGGGCCGTTTTGGCGCAATGGCAGTGATACGGATCGCCTTTTTCGAAATAGCTTTGCGGCAGGCCATGAAACGAGGCAATCACCGCATCGGGTTGCCAATCAAGTGCCGCCAAATGGCTTTTCAAAGAAATCGCCAAAGCATCAATATAGGCCGGATGGTCGTGCCACGGGGCCGCCGTGCGCACAGCCGGTTGCCAGCGTAGTTTCAGCAACGCCCGAAACACATCATCATAAACGCTGGCTGAGGTTGAGGCGGCATATTGCGGATATAGCGCCATCACGCTGATGCGTTCGCAGCCGGCTTTTTGCATGGCGGCCAGCTTCTCCTCGATAGACGGCTTGCCATAGCGCATCGCCCAATCGACGGTGACGCCATCGCCCAATTCTTCTTGCAGCAATTCGGCCTGCCGTCTTGTGTAATAACGCAGCGGGCTTTCATTGCTCTCTTGCCGCCAAATTTTGGTGTACGCCTTGGCCGATTTGCGCGGCCGCGTGTTCAAAATAATTCCGCGCAGAATAGGCTGCCAAATCAGCGGCGAGGTTTCGATAACCCGGCGGTCGCTGAGAAATTGTTTCAAATAAGGGCGTAGGCCTTTGGCGTCCGGTGTGTCCGGCGTGCCAAGGTTAACCAGCAGCAAGCCGGTTTTGCCATAAGCAACTGTGGGGTGCGCGGCGGGCAGCATCAGCGCGTCTATTGTGCAGCAGGTGCGGACAGCACGTCCGGCATATCGCGGGAGATGTCCAAATGGGCCCAGACTTCCTTAACGGCTTCAACCAGCTCCGCCATCATTGCATCATTGTGCAAAGGCGACGGCGTAATCCGCAGGCGTTCCGTGCCGCGCGGCACAGTCGGATAATTAATCGGCTGAATGTAAATATTATGCTGGTTCAGCAAGCGGTCAGACGCCGCTTTGACAAGCACCGGATCACCGACCATAAGCGGCACGATATGCGTCTCAGTGCGCAGCACCGGCAGACCGGCTTCTTCCAGCAGGCATTTCAGCGTTTCGGCGCGCTCTTGGTGTTGCGCGCGCAAATCATTGGCTTGCTTGATAATCTGCACACTCTTAATGGCACCGGCGGCAACGGCAGGCGGCAATGAGGTGGTGAAAATAAAGCCCGGCGCATAAGAGCGAATGGCGTCAACCAGATTGCGCTTGCCGGTAATATAGCCGCCCATAATGCCAAAGGCTTTGGCCAGCGTGCCCTCGATAATATCAATCCGGCCCATCAGATTTTCGCGATCGGCAATGCCGCCGCCTCGTTGGCCATACATGCCAACCGCGTGAACTTCGTCAATATAGGTCAGCGCGCCGTATTTTTCGGCCAGGTCACAAATTTCGGCGATGGGGGCAATGTCGCCATCCATCGAATAAACGCTCTCAAAAGCAATCAGCTTCGGCCGTTCCGGTCCGGCTTCGCGCAGCAGGCTTTCCAGATTCGCTAAATCATTGTGCTTCCAAATGCGTTTGGCGCAGCCGCTTTGGCGCACCCCTTCAATCATCGAGGCGTGGTTCAACTCATCTGACAAAATAAGGCAGTCAGGCAGCAATTTGGCCAGTGTTGAAATGGTCGCTTCATTGGAAATATAGCCGGAGGTGAAAACCAGCGCCGCCTCTTTGCCGTGCAGGTCGCTCAACTCGCGCTCCAGCTCAACAATCATATGGTGTGTGCCGGAAATATTGCGGGTTCCACCGGCACCGGTGCCCATATCGTCAATCGCTGTTTTCATGGCGTTCATGACGTCTTCATTTTGGCCAATGCCGAGATAATCATTGGAGCACCAGACGGTAATCTCACGCGCCGGGTGGGTCGAATAATCAATGGCGCGCGGAAACTGCCCTGCACGGCGCGCCAAATCGGTGAATACGCGGTAGCGCCCCTCATCGTGCAGAGAGCTTAGCGCGTCATCCAAATATTTGTCGTAATCGACTGACATCGGCAAAACATCCTCTGGTTGCTTTACGCATAACCCATTTTAGGCCGCAAAACCAGCCCGATAGCATGTTCTTTTATAGGCGGGCGACTATGCCGCAGATTAGTGATTATTCGCCATCCTTGCGGACGAAAGTAACGGCGTAATATTCTTTGCCGTCGAACAGGTCGGTCGGCTCCCCGGGGCCGTCAATCATCATATAGCGGCGTGGGGTAATTTTCCCTTACATACCATATACGCGCGCACTCATATTGCGGCGGTGAAACTCCATGGCGGCGGGGGTAAATTCTTCAGCAAGCACTGTAATGCGTTCGGGTTGCTTGGTCTCGTCGGCCATGGATGATCCTCTCAGTTAGGCGATTCATATAAGAAATAAGGCCTCGACAGTTAAATGTCGAGGCCTTTGGAAAGATAATGCCGCAAGCGACAATAATCCGTTAATTCAGGGGCTTAATAGCCACCCAAATCAGCATAACGGGCGCGGTGATATGTGCTGTCGCCAAGCATTTGGGCTTGCACGCGGGCCCGTTTCAAAAACAGGCCGACATCAACCGCATCGGTCATGCCAATACCGCCATGCAACTGCACGCCCTCATTGGTAATCAGCCGCACCGCATCACCGACGCGGGCTTTTGCCAGACTGGCAGCCGCCGGAATGTCATTGCGCCGCTCATCCAATGCTGACAGCGCGTCCAACACGACCGACTGGCAAATTTCCACTTCGCAGAACATTTCCGCAGCGCGGTGCTTCAGCGCTTGGAAAGTGCCGATAATGACGCCGAATTGCTTGCGTTCTTTCAGATAATCCAGCGTGGTATCAAACACGGTCTCCGCACCGCCAAGCATCTCAGCAGCCAGACAGACACGGCCCAAATCCAGCACGTTTTCAAGCTCCGGCCAGGCTGCATCAATGCCGCCCAATGCGTCATCGGCGGAAACGGTAACCCCGTCAAAATCAATCATCGCGGCGTTGCGACTATCGACCATATGCGTGCGGGTGACAGACACGCCGCTGCTTTTCGGGTCAACCAAGAACATCGACAAGCCTTTGCTGTCACCTGCTGCACGGGAGGTACGGGCCACGACAATCAGCGTATCGGCAATATGGCCGTCAATCACGAAAGTCTTATGGCCGTTCAGCACATAACCGTCGGCTGATTTTTCTGCTGTCATGCTTGTGTTCAGCGGGTTGTGGTGATTGCGCTCTTCCAAAGCCAGAGCGGTAATCAGTTCACCACCGGCAATTTTAGGCAAAAGCGCTGCCTTTTGCGCTTCCGAGCCGGCGGCGATAATCAGCCCGGCCCCCAGCACGGCGGTTGAGTAAAGCGGCGATGACGCCAAAGTGCGCCC
The DNA here is from genome assembly GCA_049889915.1 of Parvibaculales bacterium. GTDB lineage: Bacteria > Pseudomonadota > Alphaproteobacteria > RS24 > RS24 > UBA8337. The sequence continues at coordinate 2,963 of JBMHCM010000081.1, read as the reverse complement.
TGCCTCTTTCATCACAATGCCAAGGCCCATCGGGCCAAAGCCGGTGCCACCATGCTCTTCCGGAATCAAAATTCCGGCAAAGCCCAGCTCGAGGATTTGCTGCCATACGGCTTTATCAAAGCCGTCTGCATCTTCCTCGTCGCGCAATTTGCGCAAATTGGTCACCGGAACCTGTTCGGTGAAAAAGTCTTTCGCCATGTCACGCAGCATGGTCTGTTCTTCAGTCAGCACGAGTGCCATTGATATTCCTCCTAATATTCAGAGCGGGGTTGCCCGACTTAAGCGTCAGGCAGGCCAAGCACACGTTTGGCGATGACATTGAGCTGCACTTCAGACGTGCCGCCTTCAATCGAGTTACCTTTAGAGCGCAACCATGAGCGGGTAACGGCCAGCTCTTTGCTGTCAAAGCCTTCGCCTTCCCAGCCCAGAGCTTGCGAGCCCATTACATCAAGCAGCAGCTCGAAGCGGCGTTTGTTCACTTCCGTGCCGTAATATTTGAACATGGAAGCGGCAGCGCCCATGCCTTGACCGGCTTTCGCTTCGTCACCGGCGCGTTTTAGCGTCAGACGGAAAGCGTGCTGGTCCATTTTGTGGTCGGCAATGGCGTTGCGGATGCCCGGTTCGGCAATCTTGTCGCCATCGGCGCCAAAGTTTTCCTTGGCAACCGCTTCCATGCCACCCATAGAGGCAGCACCGGCACCCATACCCATGCCTGAAATCATGCTGCGCTCATGCTCCAGCAGACGTTTGGCAATGGTCCAACCTTTGTTCAATTCGCCGACCAGATTTTCTTTCGGCACTTTCACATCGGTCAGGAAGGTTTCGCAGAATGGCGAGGCGCCCGAGATCAATTTAATCGGACGCGCTTCAACGCCGTCGCTGTCCATGTCGATAAGCAGAAAGGAAATGCCGTCATGCTTGACGCTGGTGTCTGTGCGCACCAAGCAGAAAATCATGTCGCATTTGTCGGCGTAAGAGGTCCAGACCTTCTGGCCATTGACCAGATAATGGTCGCCTTTATCTTCGCATTTGGTTTGCAGACCGGCCAAGTCAGAGCCGGCACCCGGTTCCGAATAGCCTTGGCACCAACGGATCTCACCTTTGACGATTTCCGGAATGTATTTCTTTTTCTGCTCTTCGCTGGCAAATTCCAACAGCGCCGGGCCAAGCATCCAAAGGCCGAAGCTGGTCAGGGCCGGACGCGCACCAAGGCGACCCAGCTCCTGCTGCAGCACTTTGTTTTCTTCTTTTGACAGACCGCCGCCGCCATATTCTTTCGGCCAAGTCGGGGCTGTCCAGCCACGTGAAGCCATATTGTCCATCCACAGTTTGGTGTCCGGATTCGGGTATTGCGCATTGCGGCCACCCCACGGCATTTCGCGTTCGGGCATTGGTGTGCGCATTGAGGCCGGGCAATTTTCTTCCAGCCAAGCGCGGGTTTCCTCGCGGAAAGTATCAAGAGCGGTCATATCCATCTCCTCCTCATAAATATGAATCAAAGCTTATCATGGTCGCGACCATCGGCAAGTTTTTCGCAAGCCAGACTGCGTGACGCAATGTCACGGCATGATGTCACGATATAGGGCTGTGATAGCAGGCTTAAGGAATGGCAAAGCCGTCGAGGTTCTCGCCGGTGCCGGTAGTCACATAGCGAGCAATGGTCTCACCCTTGGCGTAGCTGAGCAGCGATTGCGCGATACACTCATAGCGACCGGCATCGGCGCCATTGGTGTGCGCCGCCATATGCGGGGTCAGCAGCACATTGTCGAGACTGTTAAAGTCATGCTTCGAGCCTTGATAGGGGCCGCCGCGATCGGGGTCAGCCTCGGCGTCCACCACATTGGTCGGGTAGCGATACCACGTATCAAGCGCCGCACCGGCAATCTGCTTTTCGGACAAAGCGGCAAATAGCGCGTCCTCGTCAATCACCTCGCCGCGCGCGACATTGATGATAAAGGCGCTGTCTTTCATTTGCTTGAAAGCGGCGGCGTCAATCATCCCCTCAGTCTCATCATTCAAATCGCAGGTCAGCACCAGATAATCACTGTCGGCCAATAGTTTCGGCAAGTCGGCTTGCACGCCAATCCAATCTAGCGGGGCCGGGGTGGCCTCGCGCGGGCTGCGGGCGATGGCGGAAATTGTCATATCAAAGGCTTTGGCGCGGGCGGCAACGGCTTGGGCAATATCGCCATAGCCGACCAGGCCGACATGACGCCCGCGCAAATCACCGTGCCGTGCTTCGGCCGCCGCATTACGACCGGCCCGATGCCAGCGTCCGTTCAGCATATCATCGTGCATGCTGCGCAATTCCAACGCATGCTCCAGCATGGTGCCGAGCACATATTCAGCCATTGGTGCGGCATGGCCACCGGCATTGCAAATCACCAAGCCTTTGGGCAGGAAACCGGGGTCGAGCCAATCCGTGCCGACCCAAGGTTGCAGCAGAATTTTAAGATGAGGGGCCGCCATCAGCGCGCCGAAATTGCCCGGCCTGAGAATAAAATCGGCGCTCATCACCGCCGCTTCGCAACGGGCAATAATCGCATCGCGCGCGGCGATGTCATCATCGCACGGCCAAATATCGACCACCCATTCATCCTCATGGCTGGCCATCATGTCGGCAATAATCGACGCATAGCGGGCGCCCATCTGCCCGAAAACAGCAATATGTCGGCTCATCGTATCCTCGGAGTTAAGCCGTCAAGCGCGCTTGGCAACTTCGTCAACGGCAAAGTTTGTGACCGATTTGTAATCAGCCTTGCCGTTTGGCGCCCGGAAGGGCGGTCCGCCATTAAACACGTGCTTCGGTGTCTTATAGGCCGCCAGCTTGGTCTTACAGAATTGCTTCAATTCTTCTTCGTCAAACGCCGCATCGCTGACCGCGTTCACGCCCGCAGTGACCGCTTGGCCCCCGTTTTCATCGGGCCCGCCGCCCCCCAAAGCGTCCTCCACACTGTCATGCC
>JBMHCM010000080.1:0-2682 GCA_049889915.1 Parvibaculales bacterium | reverse complement strand
CGCCGCCGCCATATGCCTACCGGCAAATTTCGACTTGGCCGCTTTACCGGTCAATGATAGTAAAAAGCTGAGCGAAAAAAGGCGCGATGCGCTTTTCGACCAATTGGTCGCCCTGCCGCATGGCATTGGCAGTGCCTCGGTCGAAGAAATCGACAAGCTGAATATTCTCCAAGCGACCTATTTGGCGATTCATCGGGCCGTTGATGGGCTGGCCGCGGCAATGGGAGCGCCGCATCATGTACTGGTCGATGGCAATCGTTTGCCCGATTGGCCCTATACGGCCAGCCTGCTGATTGGCGGTGACGGGCTGTCGGCCAGTATTGCCGCCGCCTCCATTCTTGCCAAAGTAACCCGCGACCGCGAGATGCAGCGCCTCGATGCGGCTTACCCCGGCTATGGCTGGGCGTCAAATAAGGGCTATGGCGCCAAGGCGCATCAAATCGGATTGGCGGAAAACGGCGTCACGCCGCATCACCGTCGCTCCTATGCGCCGATCAAAAAAATCCTCGAAACCGATATATCGACCCCCAAAAACAGCCAATGACTCTACATATAGCCCCTGTGGACGGGGCTGTGGATAAGTCTCAAAATAATTAACCCATTGGAATCCTTGGGGGATTGACGCCGGACTCGCGATGACTCATGGTGCAGCCATGGCTCAGAAGAAACCCATCACCGCTGCCAAACTGCCGCTTGACCAAATTCTGCAAGGCGATTGCTTGGCGCGTCTGGCTGAATTGCCCGATAACAGCATTGATTTGGTGTTCGCTGACCCGCCCTATAATTTGCAGCTGAAAAACGAACTGCACCGCCCCGACCAAAGCAAAGTCGATGCGGTAACCGATGATTGGGACAAGTTTGACAGCTTCGCCGCCTATGATGCCTTTACGCGGGCCTGGCTGGCGGAAGCGCAGCGTGTGCTGAAACCGACCGGTACGCTGTGGGTTATCGGTAGCTATCATAATATTTTCCGTGTCGGCACGGCGCTGCAGGATCTCGGCTATTGGATCCTCAATGATATTATTTGGCGCAAAACCAATCCGATGCCGAATTTTCGCGGCACCCGTTTCACCAATGCGCATGAAACGCTGATTTGGGCGGCACCGGACGAAAACGCCACCGGCTATACTTTCAACTATCAAGCAATGAAAACGCTGAATGATGATGTGCAAATGCGCTCTGATTGGAGCCTGCCGATTTGTAATGGCGGCGAGCGCCTAAAAGGCGAAGAGGGCGGCAAGCTGCACCCGACGCAAAAGCCGGAGGCGTTGTTGCACCGCGTGTTGTTGGCCTCATCCGAGGCCGGTGATGTGGTGCTCGACCCGTTTTTCGGCACCGGCACCACCGGCGCGGTGGCCAAAAAGCTGGGCCGTCATTTCATCGGCATTGAAGCCGAGGCCGATTATGCCGAAGCCGCCATGCAGCGCATTGGCCGGGTTGAAAAACTCGATGACGCCGATTTGCAGCTGACGCAAAGCCCGAAAGCACAACCGCGTGTCGCCTTTGGCACTTTGGTCGAGCGTGGCTTGGTGAAGCCCGGCACGCAGCTGTTTGGCCCGGCGCGCAAGGCGCAGGCGAAAATCAAAGCGAAAGTGAGGGCTGACGGCTCTTTGAAATTGGGCGCCGAGAAGAACGCGCCTTCAGGCTCCATCCATAAAATGGGTGCCGCCGCGCAAAATGCGCCCAGCTGCAATGGCTGGACTTATTGGCATTACAAAGAAGGCGACCGGCTGGTGCCGATCGACAATCTTCGCCAAAAAGTCCGCGACGAGGGTTAATAGCCGCGCGCCGCCTGCATCTCGGTCAATTTCTGCGAATAAAATGACACTTTGCGGATGAAGGTGGCATCGCCCGGATGCAGCTCCAGCAAGCGTTCATATTTGCGCAAATTAACCGCATATTCGCTGACCGGAATGGTGCGTAGCTCAGCCAATAATTTGCGCGTCTCTTGCTCTTTACTCATTTCGCTTTCTTTAATCATATCGGTGTCGAGTTTCGGCATCACCAAAATGGGTGGGTCGTTTGGGGTCTCGGCACTGGTCATCTCATCCGAGCCGGATGAAAGATATACCAACCCCAATGCCGCCGTGCCGGCTGCCAAAATAAATATCCGCTGAACCATAACCTCCTCGTTATTGTTTTTATTCGAGGTATGGCCAAAGCCTAGCTTTGCAAAGACGGGTGGTCAAGCTACAGCAAAACCGCCTTCGCGACTTTCATCATCAAGCTGGGCAATGCTTCCTCGGCAAATTTATTGGGTGCGATCCAGTGAAAGCCATGCGGTTTGCGCCAGCCTTTGGGTGCGGTTTGCGCGGTGATGCTGAGCGTCAGGCGAAAATGGGTGAACACATGCACCACTTCTGCGTCGAGCTTTGTCCAGCCCTGCTGCATGTCGGCGGGTAGACGATCGGGCAGGGTGGAATTATTCGGCGCGTCCCAGCCGGTTGACGGAAATACCAACATGCCACCCAGCAAGCCCTTATCGGGGCGGCGCGCCATCAGCACCTCGCCTTTTTGGTTTTCCAGCCAAAACACAGTGCCGCTGCGTTCAGGCTTGGGTTTTTTCGGGGTCTTTTTCGGCAATAGCTCTGCCGTGCCTTTGGCGTTGGCTTGGCAAATCTCGCGCCATGGGCAAATCAGACAATCGGGGCGTTTGGGCGTGCATAGGGTGGCGCCCAAATC
>JBMHCM010000079.1:0-3871 GCA_049889915.1 Parvibaculales bacterium | reverse complement strand
ATGATTTTCCATCGCGATTTGGAAACCCTGCAAAAAGTCTGCCCGGGGTGCGACCACCATATGCGCATTGGTGCCAAAGAGCGGTTTGACGGGCTGTTTGACGATAGCCGCTATGAAATGATCGAGATGCCGGATGTGCCGCTCGACCCGCTGAAATTCAAAGACCAGAAAAAATATACGGACCGCTTGAAAGAAGCGCGCAGCAAAACCGGCGATAAAGACGCGGTGAAAGCGGCGATTGGCCAAATTGGCGGTCAGACAAGCGTCATTGCCGTGCAGGATTTCGCCTTTATGGGCGGCTCTTTAGGGATGGCGGCCGGTGAGGCCGTGGTCACGGCCGGGCAAAAAGCGCTGGAAAACAACGCGCCGCTGATTATGGTGGCCGCCGCCGGCGGCGCCCGCATGCAGGAAGGCATTTTATCGCTGATGCAAATGCCGCGCACCACAGTGATTGTGCAGCAATTGCGGGCCCGTGGCCTGCCCTATATTGTGCTGTTGACCGACCCGACCACCGGCGGTGTCACCGCCTCTTACGGCATGTTGGGCGATGTGCATATTGCCGAGCCCGGCGCACTTATCGGCTTTGCCGGTCCGCGGGTGATTGAAAACACCATTAAGGAAAAACTGCCCGAGGGCTTCCAAAAAGCCGAATATTTGCTCGAGCATGGCATGGTCGACATGGTGGTGCACCGTCATCAAATGGCCGACACATTGGCCCGCTTGCTTGATTTGCTGATGGGCGGCAAAGCCCCGCAAGCTGCCGAATAGGTGAGCGGCCCGCATTCAGACGATTTGCTGACGCAATTGCTGGTGCTGCATCCGCGGCTGATTGACCTGTCGCTTGATCGCATGTGGCGCTTGCTGGCTGCGCTTGACCACCCGCAGGATAAATGCCCGCCCATCATTCACATCGCCGGCACGAATGGCAAAGGCTCGACCGCCGCCATGTTGCGCGCCATGTTGGAGGCTGACGGCCACAAAGTGCATGCCTATCACTCGCCGCATTTGGTGCATTTTCACGAGCGCATTGTGCTGGGCGGCGCGATGATATCTGAAGCCCATTTGGCGGATGTATTGGCCCGCGTTGAAGCGGCCAATGACGGGCGGCCCATCACGTTTTTTGAGGTCACCACCGCCGCCGCCTTTTTGGCCTTTAGCGAACATAAGGCCGATTACCTCATCCTTGAAGTGGGGCTGGGCGGCCGCCTGGATGCCACCAATGTGGTGACCCCAAAACGCGCCGCCATCACACCGATCAGTTTCGACCACCAAGAGTTTCTCGGCGACACATTGCTGTCCATTGCCGAAGAAAAAGCCGGTATTTTGAAGCTCGGCGTGCCGGCCATTTTGGCCCCGCAGCAGGCTGAGGTGCGCGATTTCATCGAGCAGCGCGCTGCCAAAAGCGGAACGCCCTTGGCGATTGCCGGACAAGATTTCTCCGCTTGGGCAGAAAATGACCGGCTGGTTTTCCAACATGCCGATGGGCTTTTGGATCTGCCGCTACCGGCTCTGCCCGGCGCGCATCAAATTGACAATGCGGCCAGTGCCATTGCGCTGGCCCTCAGCTTAGCAGTCAGCGAGCAAGCGATTGCCGTCGGCCTCGAAACCGTGCGCTGGCCGGCCCGTCTGGCGCAGCTGAAAAGCGGGCCGCTGGTAGCGCCGATCCTTGCCCGCCTGCCGCATGCCGCGCTTTGGTTGGATGGCGGCCACAATGAAGCGGCTGCCAAAGCGCTGGCCGATTGGTTGGCCGCAACAAGCAAGGGACGGCCCATTCATATGATCGTCGGCATGCTGGCCAGCAAAACCGCCGACACCTATTTCACAGCTTTGCACAAAAGCGGGGCGCATGTGCATGCCGTGCCGATTGCCGGTAATAAAAATGCGCTGAGCCCTGAGACACTGAGCGCCACGGCGCAAGCTGCCGGACTGACGGCACAACCGCATGACAGTTTCGAAGCCGCACTGGCCGCGATTGACGCGCCCGATGCGCTGATTCTGATTGCCGGATCGCTCTATTTGGCCGGCCAAGTACTGGCCGCCAATCAAACCAGCGACACGCCGTAAGGCCCAATATGGTCTTACAGCCACGCATCACTGTCTTTGTCAGAAACCTATTTCGGAAACGCTAGAGCGTTTCGTCAATCCATTCTTTGATTTGGCTCTTCGGGGCGGCACCGACTTTGGTGGCGGCAGCTGACCCGTCTTGGAAAATCATCATGGTCGGAATGGACCGCACACCATAGCTGGTCGGCGCTTCCGGATTCTCATCAATATTAATCTTAATGATCGACAGCTTATCGCCATATTCGGCTGACAGCTCATCAAGCGCCGGAGCGATTTGCTTACACGGCCCGCACCATTCAGCCCAAAAATCGACCAAAACCGGCCCGTCAGCATTCAGCACTTGTTGTTCAAAATCAGCATCGGTGATGTGTGATACGGCCATAGCAAGCTCCTTTTCCTTTCGCTTAATGTAGGCAGCGCCGGTGTGATTCTCAAGGGGTGTGAAAAAGGGGGGTGAAAAGGGGAATAAGGGGAGACGCGGGTGCCTATGGCAAACGCAGTTGACCGGCCAATAAATCAGCCAAAGCGGCCTGCAAGGCATTTTGCGGCAAGTCATCGACCCGTCCGGTCTGTGTCCAGACCAGACTGCACCGCACCGGCCGGTCGGGATAAAGCTGTGCCAGCAAAGCCTGATAAGCCGCCATTTGCACCATATAGCGCGGCGGCGGGCTGTCATGCGGCATGCCGGTTTTAAAATCGACAATATGCACCGCCTCAGGCGTTACCAGCAGCCGGTCAATCTGGCCGGAAAGCGCCAGTTTTTGGCCGTCATCGCGCAGCAACACACCGGCCAATGGCACTTCGGCGCGGGCAGCGGTTGAAAATATATCGGCCAAAACCGGCAGAGCAATGATTCGCAAAGCTTCGTCCACCATGGCGGCGCATGCCTCAGCCGATAAGGGCGGTTGTCGGCTATCGGCCAGTCGCGCCAAATAATCATCGGCCGCCTGACGGCGTGCCGCCTCCGGCAGGCTTGGCAGGGTTTGCAATAATTTATGCACAAGGGTGCCACGCTCGGCCGCCTGCTGCAGGGCTTCAGCCTGTGCAAGCTGATCGCATTGGGCCCCTTGCGCCGCCAAAGCGCGCGGCGGGCTGTCATCACTCAAGGCAGAGGGCGAGAATAATTTATCGCCATAATAATGCGGTTTGGCCTCAGCCGGTGGGCGCTGGTACACCCAATCCGGGGGCGCAGGCGGTGGAGACGGCGGCATTTTATCGGCCGTCTCAGCCTGCGATTTTTCCAGTGCCGTTTCACCGGCTGCCAGTTCAGCCGCGACGGCCCCTTCTTGGCCCGCCAAAGCCTCGGCAATCAGCTGATACCAACTGCCCGGCGCCGGGTTTTTGTCGCGCTTACCCAGCCAGCCACCAATATACAGCCGGTCGCGGGCCCGCGTCAGCGCCACATAAAGCAGCCGTCTTTCCTCTTGGCCGGTCAGCGCATTATCACGCGCCACTTGCGCCTCGCTAAAACTGTCACGCAGCATTTTACCAGCTCGCCAAAGCGGCAGCTTGTCATCGGTAAACTGCATACGATCACTGGCCCCGCCCTGCTTGACCGGCGGCCGACAAGTATCGGGCAAAAACACAATCGGCGCTTCCAACCCTTTGGCGCCATGCACGGTCATAATACGCACCGCCCCACCGGCGCTTTCCATATCGCGCTTAATTTCTTGTTGGCCTTGTTGCAGCCAATGGATAAAGCCCTGCAGGCTGGCCGCATGGCGCGCTTCATAAGCCAGCGCCAAACGCAGCAATTCGCCAATCGGGTCGTCAATTTCAGCGCCCAAACGGGCCGACAATAATTTAT
>JBMHCM010000078.1:0-2929 GCA_049889915.1 Parvibaculales bacterium | reverse complement strand
TCGCAAGGCGGCCGAGCAACAGGCCCAGCAAGAAGCCGCCGCCAATGCGCGGCGCGAAAGCCAGCGCGCCTATGAGCGTTTGGATAAGGATTTGGGTCGCTAGTCGCCCTTTTCTGTTTTTGCAATGAAGCGGCGCGCGGCCAATCGGTCGGGCGCCGTTTTTATGCGCCTAGCTTATCAGCTGGCGGTGGGAAAGCTTGCGCCTTCCCAAGCCAATAATTGGCGCTTTTTATCCAGCCCCCAATAATACCCGCCAATGCCACTATTGCTGGCCAGCACGCGGTGGCACGGAATAAAAAAACTGACCGGATTACGGCCCACCGCGCCACCAACAGCACGACTGGCCGTCGGCTTGCCAATGGCTTGCGCAATCGCCTGATAGGTTGAGGTGGTGCCCGGCGCAATATCCAGCAAGGCCCGCCAGACAGCGCGCTGAAACGGCGTGCCTTTCAACACCAGCTTTAGCGGCGTGGCAGGTGCATCAGCATCGAAATAGCGCAAGGCCGCCATATGGTGCGGGTCATGTTTGCGAATAATATCCGCTTTCGGATAATCGCGCAGCAGACGCGCCATGGCTTGCTGACCGTTTTCAAATGAGGCATGCGACAGCCCGTAAGACGAAGCGGCCAGCACCAGATCCCCCAGCGGGGTTTCATAGCGGTCATAATGCAGCGCCAAATTGAGGCCGCCACTTTGCGTCACGGAGGCGGGCATGGCGTCGATGGACATGAAGGTTGAGGGCAGTTGGTTCTTATTATTCATATCTCAAGAATAGCAAATGCCACGCCCGATGGGGAAATGATTTACCCGCAGAAACCCGAGCTAAACTGCACCAAACATGGCCAAATTGCGGCGGCGTTTGGGCTTATTGCGCCCAACCACCGCTAAACGGAATCGCTTGGCCGACAAAGAAATCGCTCTCATTGGAAGCCAGAAACAGCGCAAACAAAGCGTCTTCACGCGCCGTTGCCAGCCGACCGGCCGGCACGCCTTTCAGCAATTCCTTGAACTCCGGCGTCTCGGTAAACTCCGGCGGGAAGTAAACCGGATTTTCGACAAAGTTTTGCGCAATCAAATTCATCTGAATATTGTGGCCGGCGATCTCGGCACCGGTTGAACGCACATAGCCGACTTGCGCATGACGCGCCGAACTATAAGCGGTAATCCCGGCCATGCCCTTAACGCCGGTGGCACTGCCATAGACCAGAATTTTACCGGCCTTGCGCTTCATCATTTGTGGCAGCACGGCCTGTGTCAGGCGATGCAGCGGATGCACCATCACCTCAAACATGGTCTGCCAAGTTTCCTCGGGCATCTCCAAAGCCGAAACGCCGAGATTGGCAGGAGCCGCCAAATTGGCGACCAACACATCAATGTGACCGGTCTCTTCAATCAGGGCAGCGGCGCGGGCCGGGTCGGTCAGGTCAGATGTATCAGCAATCACTTCAGCACCATGTTCGGCAAACACCTCGCAAGTAATCGGCCCCATATAATCATAGGCCTGCGTAACCAAAATCCGCTTACCGTCCAAACGCTTATCGCTCATTTACCCCTCCTGTGTGATGACATAGCCAAGCCGCGGATAATGCACCATAACGGTGCCGACGGCGGCGTCTTCGCGCTTCACGGCAATTTCATCATCCGTAACCCAAACAATCTCACCTTGCGTGACCTCTTGGCCGTAATCATCCGGCTTAATGCTGACAGATGCGCCGACCGGCAGGTCCGGCACATTGACAGCCTCAGCAGGCAGCGCCATATCAGGCGTTGCATCGCGGGCAATATCCAAGGCCGCCTGCGGCTGCATATCGCTGCGCGCACCCTCACCCATATCAATAATGCGCTGCCGCCAGGCTGAGAGCTTTGGCAGCTTGGCAATCTCGGCCGCCAGTGTCGGGCCATTGGCGGCAAAATTGACGATGTGATAGGCCGCCGCATCAGCCAGCGTAAAGCTGTCGCCCAGCATAAACGGCGTAGTCGCCAGCTGGCGCTCCATCATCAAACAGTCTTGAATAAACTGCGCCCGCGCATGCTCCGGCGAAGGAGCTGCACCCAGCGTAGCCGGATTTTGCATGGCCGCGCGGTCTTGCAGAAACTCCGGCGGCAAAAATTCAGCCATTTCAAACGCGGTCGGCATAGCGGCATTTGAGAACACCCGATGGTCGGCCCAATCGGCAATCATCTCGGCCGCATGCGCCAAATGCGGTGGGGTCAGCGGCGTGTCGGGAAATCGTTTTTCAAGCGTGCGGATAATCAGCAGCGTATCGCAATAAACATGCGCGCCGATTTGCAGCACCGGAATTTTGCGATAACCGCCGGTCAACGGCGTCAAGTCGGGCTTTGGCGCGACCACTGGCTGCTCCACCGCGTGCCACGGCAGGCCCTTATGCGCCAAAATTTTGATGACTTTATGCGAAAACGGCGACGCCGCATATTGGTGCAAAATAAGCTCAGACATAAAGGCCCCTAGGCTGCCGCGTCAAAATAAGGCCGGTCACCGGCAATGGTCACGCGCTCCATCACCCGTACTTCAGGGTAATAATCAGAGGCCGCAAAATGCTGGCAAGCACGATTATCCCAAAACGCCATAGAGCCCTTTTCCCACCGGAAGCGGCATTGCAGCTCCGGGTTCCAAGCTGTTTTGTAAAGCGTGTCGAGCAATTGCTTGCTCTCAACCGGGTCCATATCAACAATATGGTCGGTGAAAGCACCATTGACATAAATCAACCGCTCTTTGGTTTCCGGATGGGTGCGCACCACCGGATGCACCATGGGCGGATATTTATCGTGCAGCTCCTCCGGCTTTTTGCCGAGGCGACGGGCGAAGACCCGCGCAATGTCATGCGCGGCCGACAGGGTTTCAATCTTCTCTTTCACCTCATCGGACAGCCGCTCATAGGCCAAAACCATATTGGCGAACAGGGTATCA
>JBMHCM010000077.1:0-4305 GCA_049889915.1 Parvibaculales bacterium | reverse complement strand
GGCGGCTATAAGCAGTCCGGCATTGGCCGCGAAAAAGGTGTGATGGCGCTGAAGCAATATACCCAGACCAAAAACATCATCATCAAGATTTAATGGCTGCGGGCTTGCCTCGCGTGCCATTACATATATGATGCGAGCATGAGCCAGAGCATTAAATCAGCCGAACGCGTGCTGAAGCTGTTTGAGCATTTCGCCGCCGAACAACAACCGGCGACCATCAAACAATTGTCAGAGGCGCTGAACATGCCGCAATCCAGCACCTCCATGCTGGTGAAAAATTTGGTAACGCTCGGCTATTTGGAACCACGCACGCAAGACCGCACCTATTGGCCGACCTTGCGACTTGCACTGTTAGGCGATTGGATGGTCAGTGGCCTTAATTTGCGCACCCCGTTTGTTAATGCCTGCCAAGCGATTGCCGAGACCTGCGGCGAAGTGGCTTTTCTGGCCATGCAAAACGGCATTTTTTCCCAATATGTGCTGGTGCTTGACCCGGCTCTTTCCGGCTCGATGAATATTCGTAGCGGCATTATGCGTCCCCTCACCCGCACCTCGACCGGTATTTGCTTTTTATCGCGGCTGCATGATGACGAGATTGGCCGCATGACCCGGCGTATCAATGTTGACATTATGGATGCTGATTTTCGGCGCACCGAAGCCGATGTGCTGGCCGATGTGAACGCCATGCGCCGCGATGGTTATTTTCATGCTGACGGCTTCATGGAACCGGGCATCGCCTCCATTGCCAAGCTGGTGGAAAACGGCAGCGATGCTATGCCGCTGGCGATTGCCGTTGGCGGGCCGACGAAAAATTTGGCTGCCAAGAAAGAGAGGATTTTGGACGCCATTGATAGCCTGCGCGAAACCCTGTCGGCCGGTTCGGCCATTGAGCCGAGCAGCAATGGCCAGAGCGAAGTGTTTCAACGCATGCGGGCGTTCATCGACGAATAACAGGCCTAAGCGACGGCAATCTTGTCCAGCACCGGCGCTAAATAGGTGCGGAAAGTCTCGTAATCCTCAGACATTGGGAAATGCCCCAGCCCTTTCATTACCTGACAATGCTGCGCTTTGACGATCTTGGCCAAATCTTCCGTCATTGCCGGCGTTGCCGATAAATCATACTCACCGGTCAGCAAATAAAGCGGGCATTGCTCCGTATCGATTTGCTCGGCCAGGCCGTTGCGCATATCGCCATCGACAAAATAATAATACAGATCACCGGCAAACACGCCCGGCCCGCTTTGCATATAATAATACAACGTTTCCCAATAGTCTTGGCTCGGTGCCAATGGCGACATGATTTGCTGCACTGAATTGGCCGACACCTCGCCGCCATGCATGTCCGGCCGATGCAACACATATTGGTCAAGCAATTGCAGCTTTTCATTGGCATGGCTTTCGGCATGGGTGGCTGACTGCAAACCGATACCGGCTTTAAAATAATCGCCATGGCGCAGAGCCAAATGCAGCACCGCGCGACCGCCGATAGAACACCCCATGACAATCGGGTCTTGCAGCTGCATGGCCTGACAGACCGACATGACGGCCTCGACATACATATCCGTGGTCAGCATGTAAGGCGTGGCCTCAAAGCCCGCCAAAGGTGAGGACTTGCCATGCCCCGGTAGGTCAAAGGCGATAATCCGGTGGGATTGCAAAATATCGGCATCGCGCATCAGCCCACGATATTGCCGTCCATCTGAACCGGCCGTGTGCAGGCAAACAATCGGCTGCCCGTCTGCCGCCCCGGCCTCTTCGACATAAAGGCGTTGATGCTGGCCCCATAAATTGAGGTGCAAATAGCGCCCCCCGGCTGCTTCGAAATAAGGAGCGTCCACCGGCGGTTGGGCCGATTTTTGTTGTGGCCGTAGGCTGGCGAACAGTTTTTCCAACATCATGCCGTGGCGCGCAAAGGCCAGCGTGTCGCCTGCGACATCCAAATTATCCGTCTCAACCATAGAGGTCAGCGCTTGATAGCCGACCGGCGGATGGGCGCTGCTATAATCGCGCCATGCATCGCCTTTGGCGATAAAGGTGAAGTGGCAATCGGCATCCACCCCATCGCTCAGCTGAACCTCAGCCGGGCCAATATGCAGGGTTTGCTTATCGCCGTCAGTAATATCAAGACCGACCTTTAAGGATTGAAATTGCATTGCCCACGCAATGGTCGGGTTGGTTGCGGGTGCTTCGGTAAGTTTGGCAAACATGCTAGTCACCTCCATATTGGCCGGCAGCGCCATCTGCCAGCAACTTATCAATATCGGTTTGTGAAAAACCGGCCTCACGCAAAACAGACCGCGTATGTTCGCCAATATAGGGCCCGCGCTGATGCACACCGCCCGGCGTTTCGGTCATCTTAATCGGGGTACCGGCAACCGGCGCTTTGCGCGAGCTGCCCGGCACATCAATTTCGGGCAGCATGTCACGCGCCGCGAAATACGGGTCTTCGGCAATATCTGCCATATTCATCACATTGCCCATCGGCACTTTGCCGCCAATGCGCTGCTTAATCTCGGCCTTGGTGAACTTCGCCGTCACCTTGCCAATCGCCTCAATGACCTGATGGCGGTTTGCCACGCGCCAGCTGATTTTCACCTGCTCTTCATCGGCGATAAGCTCTTCCGCCTCCAGCGCCGTGCACAAAATGCGGTAAAAATTATCCTGCGGTGCCGCAATGGTAACAAAGCCATCCTTGGTCGGAAACATGCCGAACGGTGCCAAAAACGGATGGTGATTGCCCTCAGGGCCGGGCGTTTGCTCAGCAATAAAATGCTGATAGACCATGCGCTCGGATACTGACAGCACACCATCGACCATCGACACATCGACAAACTGCCCCTGCCCCGAATTGCGCGCATGATGCACAGCCGCCAAAATGCCGAAGGCCATAAACATACCCGGCGCAATATCACCGACACCGGGGCCGACTTTGGTCGGCGTATCACTATCCGGACCGGTCACTGACATGATGCCACCCATGGCTTGTGCAACTACATCGAAAGCCGGCCAATCGATATATTCAGAACTGCCGGTGCGCGCATCACCGAAACCGCGCAGACAGGCATATACCAGCTTCGGATTTTCGGCGCGCAGCGTCTCGTAAGACAGACCGAGCTTTTCCATTACGCCGTGACGAAAATTCTCCACCACCACATCGGCGTCAGCGACCAATTTTTTAAGCGCGTCACGACCGGTGTCTGATTTCAAATCCAACGCGATAGAACGTTTATTACGATTGACGCTTTGAAAATAACCGCCATGGGTTTTTTGCTCATCATCCGGAAAATACGGACCGGCATTGCGGCTCAATTCACCGGCAAGGCTTTCGACCTTAATGACGTCTGCGCCATGGTCAGCCAAAATCATCGTGCCGAAAGGCCCGGCCAGAGCCTGCGTCAGGTCAATCACCCGAATATCGCTTAATGCACCGAATTTTTGTCGTTCACTCATCATGCCCCCACACCATGAAATGACATTGCCATGGCACATGCAAGCGATCTGCCCCCTCACAAGCATTGCATCACAGGCATGATAAGCGTCGCCATGGGGTTTTGAAAAAGCGCCGGTTTTGGCAGATTTACAAGACACCGAGGGAGAGATGTCATGTCCGCAACCATCAAACTGGCCGAAAAAATAGTCGCCCTGCGCGACGCGCCGCTCGACACAGCGGCTGCAACCGTCGCCACGCAATGCTTGTTGGATTGGTTCGGCGTTTCCCTGCAAGGCGCCAAAGAACCGGTTGCCGATATTATGGCCGGCGAATTGGCCGGCAGCAATCAAGGCTCACATGCCATTGTCGGACGACGCGAGAAAGCCGACCTCATTGATGCGGCGCTGATTAACGGCACTATCGGCCATGCGTTGGATTTTGACGATGCCATTCCGGCTTCGCTTGGTCACGCCACCGTGCCGGTCGCGCCGGCCGTGCTGGCTTTGGCGGCTGAGGTGGACGCAACCGGTGAGCAAGCCTTGCGGGCATTTTTGGCCGGTTATGAGGCGGAATGCGCTATCGGCACTTATTTTGGAGCCGACCATTATGCGCGAGGCTATCATGCCACCAGCACGGTTGGCGTGTTTGGTGCTGCCGCTGCCGCCTCATTGCTTTTAGGGCTTAACGCTCAACAAACCGCGCGCGCGCTATCGCTGGCCGCGACCCAAAGCGGCGGGTTGAAATCATTGTTTGGTTCCATGGGCAAGCCGATGCATGCCGGGCGTGCCGCTGCCGACGGTCTATTGGCCGCCCGCCTTGTTGCCCGCGGATTTGACGCCATTGAAGACGGTCTCGAAAACGCGCAAGGAGCCGGG
>JBMHCM010000076.1:0-15659 GCA_049889915.1 Parvibaculales bacterium | reverse complement strand
GAATTGGTAGACACAGCAGACTTAAAATCTGCGGCTCGATTTGAGCGTGACGGTTCGAGTCCGTCCGAGGCCACCACGCTGTAAGCGCTCGGCAGCTTTGCTGCCTCAGCGCGCCCTGCGCAAGCGAGCGGGTTTTGCCATGTAAAACCCGCGAGACGCCTGAAATTATTAAGAGAAACCTGCCTGCTTGTTGCGCGGGGCTGTGCCCCGCTAGCGCAAGGCGGGCTAGGCTTCGCTGCGCTCAGCAAGCCCTTTTAGCGTCCGAGGCCACCACGCTGTAAGCACCCGCTTGCTGATAGGGCAAGCACGTTGCGTTTCCCCAAGCTTTCGACCAACTACCGAGAATTCAGGCGTTTGCGAATGCCCGATGCTATTGGCTGCCGCCAATCCTTCGCGGAAACATTAAACGGCACTGCTGCATCGCTTTCAACACGCAGTGAATATGCCCCTTGGCCATTCGGTTTTGTGGATAAGGAAATCGAAATATATTCCCCCCAACTGAAAGCCGAAACGCCGGATTTTGCTTTTATTTCACCCCTCGCTTTACTGCTAGAGGTGATTGTAAGCCCCAAGCCATTTAATGTCGCCGTTGTGGCATCAAACAGGGCGTCATAGCTAGGTGCCGAAAGAGTGAAGTTACTTCGTTCAGATGTGGCATTTTGAGAGCCGTTTGCGCAGGCAAATACCAGCAAGCTGAAAATTACTGTCACGAAAAATTTTTGCATTTGTGCCTCCTTTAGGTTCAAATATGAAACAGGCTAGAAATGAAAAACTGAACTTAGACGGATGAGGTCATGGCTTTCGAGATAGTCACTGTTGTAGATGGTCCAATCGGTGCGCAGGTGAAACCTGTCCGTAAGCGGATAATCGACGCCGAAGAGGAATGAAAACCCGTCATTACTTGTTTCAATAGTGCCGCCTTGTCTGCGAAAAATCGGACCATCTAACGGCGCATGCGTTTCGGTGAAATCTAGCCGTGTGTAAGCCAAGCCGAAATAGGGCAGCCATACCCCGGCCTCTTGCTGGTAAAGAATATTGAGGTTTTGATAATCGCACTCAATATCTGTAACCGGCACGCTGGGCAGTCCGGCGCGTGTATCATCAAACTCAATACTTTTTTGATGATATTCAACGCGCCAATTTGCATCATATCGGTATCCGATGCTGAGACTGGTCGCGGTGCCGTCAGTTTCACTTTCTGTTACGGATGTTTGATTGCTAAGCTCAGCCCTATCCCATGTGGCGGCAATGTAAAAGCCGCTCTTTTCATAAGGCTTTTCTTCAGCGGTGGCGGCTGGCACCGTCAACAGCATTATAGTTATAGAAAATAGCATTGATGCGTGCAGTTTTGTGCCTCTGCTCATGGCTGTGTCCCCATTATTTTTATTGTTGGGAGGGGTTCAGAGCGACAGCCGCTCTGAACCTTATTGCTATTGGTTTAGCTCGACCGCATCGGGCCGAAGTGTGTACATGGCACCTGTCATCGGGTCGACAATCAGCCAGCCAACAAGACCGCCAATGAATATGTTGCCGCCGAGATACCACATAGATGGACTGCTTTTGATAGATTCGGAATTCCGCGATCCCTCTAACGAGACCTTATACTTAACGCCGCCAAAATAGCTGCCGTCTGAGCGCGGTAGATTGATGACTGATGGTGTGGTGCCTCTTTGGACAACTTTGCCGGCTTCATTTTGCACAATGAAGGTTTGGCCGCTTGGTTTTGAGGTGATGGTTACCGGCTAAGTTTGACCACCATCGACAATGCTGGCGCAAGCAGCCAATAAGCCACCGGCCAAAGCAAGCACAGTTATGCGTAAAAGGTTCATCGGGATTTCCTCCTCTTATTGTTATTGAACAGCGCCGGTCGTGCCGGGCTGTGCTTAATCACTAACGAAAGTAGGAATCCCGCTTATTTCCCCGGAGGGTTTTTTATTGGGCGAGCAACCCGACCAAGGGTTGTCGTTAGTAATCAAGCCATAAAACCGTAAAAGGCGGGCGAGGCGAAAGTCAATCAGTAAAACTACTGCACGATATCGGCCAAAAACATATGCGTGTCGCGGGCGGTCTGCATGGGAATTTCTTCATGCGCCAAATGGCTGGCCTGCGGGTAGAGCCTCAGGAAACTGCCGACAATGGCGGCATTCATGGCGATGCCATATTCAACCTTAATCAGCGGGTCTTGTTGGCCCCACAGAATGAGCGTCGGCACATCCAATTCGCCAAGCCGCGGTTCCAGCGGCCGGCGCGGGCCGGCAAAGCGTTTAATGGTGGCATCGCGCGAGCCGGTCATGCGCAGCAATTCCCAATAACGATCGACCATTTCATCGGTAACAAAATTATCCGGATCGGCGACCACGCCGCGCAGCGTGCCGGCCAGCGTAAAGCGCGGCGTGACATAGCGCATGGCCATGCGCCCAAGTGCTGAATTGGCCAGCTTAAACGCGCCGACGCTTTCATCATCGGCATTGCGCCGCATGCCTGAAGACGACACCAAGACCAGCGCATCAACCGCTTGCGGCGCATCGAGCGCGACTTGCAAAGCCACTGCGCCGCCCATGGAGTTGCCGGCGAGGCTATAGCGTGGCAGCTTAAACAGCGCTGCGACCTCGCGGGTAAAATCGGCCATGGCCTGTATCGAATAGTCATCTTGGGGGGTGGCGCCGGTCAGCCCGTGGCCCGGCAGGTCAAAAGCAATCAGCCGATAATGCGCCGCCAAATGCTGGTGCCATGGCAGCCATGTATGCAGCGAGGCGTTAGAGCCGTGGATGAGCAGTAGCGCCGGTTTGTCCTGCCCGCCACTATCGGTGATATGCACCACCGCGCCGGAGGTTAGCGGATAGAAAAATGAATTGGGGGTGCGATATTTCTCAATCATATCGGCCCGCGGCAGGTCTTCGGCAATCATCATGGTCAGCGATAATAACGCCAGCACAATAAGGCCAAGCAGACCCAAGGCGAGATAAGACAAGCCTTGCAGAATGATGTTTTTCTTGCGTGCAAACATGGGTGTGAGCCTGCCGCACTTCGCGTCAGGCAACAAGAAGAAAGCGTATTGTTTGGGGCTTAGCCCTTATAGCGCGTCTCGCGCGCCGCACTTCGCGCGGCGGCTCGCTTGCACAAGGCGGGCTTGGGCAGACAAGCTGCCTAGCCCTTATAGCGGTAACGGGTCGAGCAATAGGGGCAAATGATTTCCGTTTCGCTGCCCATATCGAGATAGACATGCGGATGGTCATATGGCGCGGCTGCGCCGATGCATTCAAACTCTTTGACGTTTACGAAGATTTCTTCTGCGCCGTCATCATTGCTGAATTTCGGAATTGCCGCCTGCGCCATGTCTTAATCCTATCGGGTCTTATCGATTAGCTTGGCCGTTCTATAAACGCTGTCGCGAAAAGCCGCAAGAGGGAGCGGCAAGAGGGCTAGCAGCAGCCACAGCCGCCAAGCGACGCATCACCATTTTCGTGGCCGCCTTCGCCATGCCATGCCGCAACCAGCGACTCGGCTGAAAAGGCGGCCGTTTCGGCAAACTCATCGCGCGCTTGTTGCATCAATTGCTTGTCGGTCAGCACATCAATGGCGGTCATGGCCAGTGCTTTGGCGCCGTCAATCACCGCTTTGTCGCCGCGTTCCGAACCGGCCCATTTGGCGAATTCCGGATTGTGGATCACCACGCTAGGCGGCGCGCAGGCAATCATCGGGTGAATGGACGGCACGCGGTGGCTGATATTGCCCATATCGGTGGAGCCGGCGCCGCTGCCCGGCATTTTTTCCAGCGGAAAAAAGTCACGCCCCAAGCTTTCGGCATTTTGTTTATAGCGATCAGCAATCGGCCAACTATCTTTGATTTCCAGATAATCGCCCAAGGCCCAATCGATTTGCACCTCGCAACCGGCGGCCAGCGCGCCTGCTTCAAAGCAATTTTGCACGCGCTTTTTCAATTCGGCCAGTTCCAGACCATTGGCGGCACGCACATAAAATGTGCCGACAGCGCGGTCGGGCACAATATTTGGGGCCAGCCCGGCCTCGTTGAAAATACCGTGAATGCGCTCGCTTTGTTTAATGTGCTGGCGCAATTGAGCGATTGATTGATAAGCGGTTACCAGACCGTCCAAGGCGTTGACACCGGCAAACGGCATGGCCGAGGCATGCGCCGCTTTGCCGGTATAGGTGACGCGCACCTCATTGACCGCAAGGCTGGGCATGGTGATGAGGTCAACGCCTGCCGGATGCACCATCATGGCGGCGTCCAGCCCGTCAAAAGCGTTTTGCCGCGCCATCAACTCTTTGCCATTGCCGCTTTCCTCGGCCGGTGTGCCGAGATAGCGCACGCGGCCGGGCAGGCTGCCATTGAGTTTCGACAAGGCCAGCGCAGCGCCAAGGCCTGTGGTGGCGATGATGTTATGGCCGCAAGCATGGCCGATGCCGGGCAGGGCGTCATATTCTGACAATATGCCGACTTCCGTCTCGCCCTTACCGAAGCTGGAAATAAACGCCGTGTCGAGGCCGCAGGCATGGCGCTCAACGCTCAGCCCATGCGCCTCAACCTTATCGGTCAAAAGGCCATGCGCGAATTTTTCTTCAAAAGCGATTTCCGGATTGGCATGAATGGCGTGACTGGCTTCAACCAGCTCATCGGCCATGCCGTCAATCACATCGCAAACTTGTTTTTTCAGCTCGGCGCTCATGTCGCTTCCTATCCAATTTTAAACGGCATGCCCAAAAGCATACCGGCATCCACCACCATAAGTTGACCGGTTACATGGGCGCTCATCCGGTTGGCAAAAAACAAAATCGGCCCTTTGGTATCTTGCGGGCTACCGGCACGGCCCATCGGCGTGCCTTTTCTTTGGCCCTCAGCAATCGCCTCAAACACTTCATCACCAAATGCGTTGCGAAACCAGTCCGTACCGACAAAGCCCGGGCAGACCGCATTGACGCGAATATTATCCGGCCCCAGCGAGCGCGCCAATGCCAGCGTCATTGAGTTGAGCGCGCCCTTTGAGGCGACATAAGCCAAGGATGAGCCGATGCCGCGCACACCGGCGACCGATGAAATATTGACGATGGACGGCGCATCTGACTGCTTCATATGCGGCCGCGCATGTTTAATCATCTGATACGGGCCGATAAGATTAAGCGCGTAAATCTGCTCAAAATCAGCGGCGTCCAGACCTTCCAAATTGTCATGGTCCATAAATTTTGTGGTGCCGGCATTATTGACCAAAATATCCAATCGGCCCCATTGGTCCATCGCCGCCTCGACCAGCTTTTTGCCGTCGGCATCGCTGGAGACATCGGCCTGCACGGCAATCGCATCACCACCGGCGGCTTTACAGGCGGCAACGACTTTCTCGGCCGCCTCGGCACTTTTGGAGTAATTGATGACCAGCTTGCCGCCGCCTTCGGCAATGCCAATGGCTGCCGCTTCACCAATACCGGCTGACGAGCCGGTAACAATCGCTACTTGATCCGAAAAATCCATCTCTCACTCCCTATTTACCGGTAAAGACCGGCGACCGCTTTTGCATAAAGGCGGTGCGTCCTTCGGTATAATCGGCACTGGCCAAACAGTCCGCAAGCCGTTTTTTCACCTCAGCCGTCGGTGCCTCCGGATTGTCGAGGATAAATTTCGATGTTTGCAAGCTCATCGGTGCATTATTGGAAATCCGGTGCACCCATTTGTCCAGCATGGCGTCAAATTCTTCTGTCGCGGCCACTTCGTGCACCAAGCCAATCGACAGTGCCACTTCGGCATTGACCGGATGCGCGGTGAACAAAATTCGCTTGGCCTGCGATGGGCCAATGGCCGCCGACAATTGGCGCGTCGCATTGGCCGGATAGGCCAGCCCAAGGCGACCGGCCGGAATGCCGAATTTGCCGTCGGCGCGGCTGATGCGTAAATCACAGGCTGTCGCAATGCCCAGCCCGCCGCCAATGCAATAGCCTTCAATGGCTGCCAATGTCGGCACCGGGCAAGCGGCAATGGCGTCAAAGGCCGAAATTGTCGCCTTATCAAAGTCAGTGCCATCCGGACCGGTCAGCACTTCTTCAAATTGCGCAATGTCAGCCCCGGCGACAAACGCCTTCCCACCAATCCCGCGCAGCACAATAAGTCGCATATTGTCGTGGGTCGCTAGCTTTTCGATAATTTTCGGTATGGCCTGCCAGCCCTCCAAATCAACAACATTATGTTTTTCCGGCAGGTTGAAGCGCAAATGGCCGATGGCGCCATTATCGGTCTGCTCAATCGCGGCGAGCAAGCGCGCAGCGCCGCTGTCAATGCGCTCGGCGGAGGCGGGAAGGGCAAAATCGGTCATGCGTGGGACTCCTGAAAAAATCCGATAACATCGGGAAACACCGCCGCATCTTGCAGCATAAACAGATGGCCGCCATTATAAAATTGCAGCCGCGCATCAGGAATTTGCGTCGCCATGGCCTGCATCACGGCGGGAGGGGCAATGCCGTCATGCTGCCCGCCCATCAGCAGGGTCGGGCAAGCAATGCGGTCGAGCCGTGACCAGCAATCATGCATGGCCCGCGCCGCCAATTGCCCGGCCCGGCCTTCAGCCCAGTTCGGCTCATGCATATAGGCCGACAAATCAGTGCGCTGGCGCGCTGCCTCCAGCATATCAGGATGGGCGGCAATGGCCGCCTCATCAATGCGCGTATCGTTTAGCTTCAACATGGCGTGCAGGCTCGCTTCGTCGTCCAAATCAGCCAGTTCCTGCAGCGGGTAAGACGCACCGCCATCGCCTCCTGCGGCGGTGCACCACAGTGCCAAGCGCTCAATGCGGTTGCCATGGCGAATGGCTAATTCCTGCGCCACCATGCCGCCAAAGCTGATGCCCAGCACATGCGCCTTCTGGATATTCAGCGCGTCCATCAGCGCCGCCGCATCCTCGGCATAGGCGGTCATGGTATAGCCGTCTTGCGGTTTGTCACTTTGGCCCAGCCCGCGTTGGTCAAAACTCGTGACGCGAAAATGCGAGCTCAGCGGGCTGTCCATAATATTCGGCTTTTGCCGCAAATCACTGCCGGTGCCGCTGACCACCAGCAAATCGGGGCCTTGCCCGGCCTGTTCATAATAAAGCTGCAGCGTCTCGGTTTGGATAAACGGCATAAAAAGCTCTTCAAAAGGAATGCGTGATAGCGGTTGCCAGAGGATTCCTCACAATGGTATCCTTTGCCGATACGAGGCGAAAGCCCAAACAGGAATTTATCATGTCGCAGACGGCAGAAAATTTGCATCGGGTTGACCCGGTTTGGTCAACCATCCGTCAGGAAGCCGCCGATTTGGCCGACCGTGAACCGGCCATGTCGGGCTTTTTGCACGCCACGATTTTGAACTTTGAACGGCTGGAAATGGCGGTGGCTTCGCATTTATCGGAAAAGCTGGCCAATTCTGAAATCGGGGCCCGCACGCTATGCGAAGTGTTTGAAGAAGCTTTTAATGGCAATGACGGTTTCGCTGCTGCCTTGCGGGCCGATATCGTCGCCAATTTCGACCGCGACCCGGCTTGCCGTGCGCATCTTGATCCGGTGCTGTATTATAAGGGCTTCCTCGCCCTGCAAACCTATCGGGCGGCGCATTGGCTGATTAACAATCAGCGGCGCGGCATGGCTTTATATTTGCAAAACCGCGCCTCAGAAGTGTTTCAAACCGATATTCATCCGGCCGCCACAATCGGCAAAGGTATTTTTATCGACCATGCGACCGGCGTGGTGATTGGCGAAACGGCAGTGGTCGGTGACGATGTTTCCATGTTGCACGGCGTGACGCTGGGCGGTAGCGGCAAAGAGGGCGGCGACCGGCATCCGAAAATCGGCAATGGCGTGCTTATCTCGGTCGGGGCCAAAGTGCTGGGCAATATCCGTGTTGGCGATTGCGCCAAAATTGGCGGCGGCTCGGTGGTGTTGACCGATGTGCCTGCCTATACGACGGCGGTCGGTGTGCCGGCCAAGATTGTCGGTAAGGTATCGACGCCTGAGCCGTCGCGGCATATGGATCACAGCCTTGATGAAGGGCTCGACGATAATGGCGGCGGCATTTAACGCATAACCCAATGGGCACCCAATGGGCGGCGGCGGTTGACGCGCTGCATGAGGCCTCATAGGGTGACAGCAGATTGAGTGAGTCGGAGAGCCTTCCATGAATAATGATGAAATCATCCGCGTGCAGACGTATCTGCGCCTGAAATTCCAAAACGACATGCTGACGCTGAAACGCGGTGCCAAGGACGATATGGTCGAGGTCTATTTGGAGGATGAGTTTATCGGCACGCTGTTCCGCGATGAGGACGAAGGCGAGGTTTCTTACGACTTTAACATGGCCATCCTCGAATTCGACCTGCCGACGATCTAACCCCTAACGCTGGCTCAAAGAGCGGGCGGCGGCGCGGAAATTACGAATTAAATCTTTTAGCTGACGGTCAGTGCTCGCCCATTTCGACAAATGCGCGCGCTTGAAGCGATAGCTGGCCTGCGCCGCACTGCCAATGTCAAAACGGCTTTCGCATGTCGGCGAGGGGGCATCTGCCAAGTCGCAAATGAACATGGGGGCTGCGTCACGCTCATCTTGGCTGCCGGTCGTCAGGGCGCGGAATACTTCTTTATTGGCGTAAGGGCTGTCGCTGCGAAAACGGAAGGCTTGCAGACGGTCTTCGCGCACCTGTCCGGCACCGGCCAGATAGGGCTTATACAGCGCGTCAAAAACAGCGCTCTCGGCAATTTCGCGTTTGGCAGCGCGCAAGCTGATGGTCACCAAAAGGGAGTTGGCACCGGTATCCAAAAACCCGGCGGCCTGCTCTCGCGTCCATGGCGTCATGCCCGGCAGCAGCGCGTGCAACTCACCAAATTGCAGGTCATTTCCCCGCCGCGTTTGGCCGTTGCGCGTGTAATGCGCCGGTATGGCGAACAGGGCGCCGCCGACCTCGACCCTGACACGCGCCGGGTCTGCTGTCGGGCTGTAGGATACGCCTTGCAAATCGCGCATGCCGGGGCCGAATTGGGCGGTGTAGAAAACCAGTCCGGAGAGGGTGAAAACCAGCAACACGGTAAGCGGAAGGGCCCATATCGGCCACTCATGTTCCGGCACCGCCCGCGACAATAAGCGCTTAATCATTGTTTCCTCTCGACAGAGCTTTGAGAGTGTTTACCATGATGGCCGGTAAAGAAAAAGACTATGCGTATGGGAGACGATTGAAATGCCGATTTACAGCCTTGGGGATAAAGCACCAACTCTGCCGGAAAGCGGCAATTACTGGGTCGCGCCGGATGCGCAACTGCTCGGCGATATTGTGTTGCTGGAAAATGCCAGCGTTTGGTTTGCCGCCGTTTTGCGCGGTGATAATGAGCCGATTACCATTGGTATCAATTCCAATGTGCAAGACGGCGCGGTGCTGCATACCGATATGGGCTTTCCGCTGACACTGGGCAAAAACGTCACCATTGGTCACCAGGCCATGCTGCATGGCTGCACGGTGGGTGACAACTCGCTTATCGGCATTGGCGCAACCGTTTTGAACGGCGCGAAGATCGGCAAAAATTGCCTCATCGGGGCGCATGCGCTGGTCGGCGAGGGGAAGGAAATTCCCGACAACTCAATGGTGCTCGGCATGCCGGGCAAAGTGGTGCGCGAATTGGACGAGAATAATGAGAAAATGATGATCGCCTCGGCCGAGCACTATGTCGAAAATTGGAAGCGCTATGCGCAAGACCTCAAGCAAATAGGATAAACGATGATTGAACGGGTCGATTATATTGTTGTTGGTGCGGGCAGCGCCGGGTGTGTTCTGGCCAATCGCCTGAGTGAAGACGAAAAAAGCACGGTTTTGCTGCTGGAAGCCGGTGGCAAAGACAAGAACCTGTTTATCCATATGCCGGCCGGCTATTCGCAATTAGTGCCGGAACGCAATGACCAGAATTACGGCTTTGAAACCGAGCCGGACCCGAATATGGACAATCGGCAGCTTTACTGGCCGCGCGGCCGCGGTTGGGGCGGTTCATCTTCCATTAATGCGATGGTGTATATTCGCGGCAATGCTTGGGATTACGACCATTGGAGCCAGCTCGGCAATCAGGGCTGGTCATATGAGAGCGTGTTGCCTTATTTCCGCCGCGCCGAAGATTTTCATGGCGATGGTGATGATGGTTATCACGGCACCGGTGGGCCGCTTTCCGTGCAGAAGTCAGACCGTGAAAATGACGAGCTGCTGGATGTATTTGTTGACGCCGGTCAGCAGGCGGGCATTCCGTTCACCAAAGATTTTAACGGCAAAAACCAAGAGGGCGTGTCGCGCTATGAGCACACCATTCGTGGCTCTAAACGCTGCAGCGCGGCGCGTGGTTATTTGCACCCGGCCTTGCCGCGTCCCAATCTGCACACGGAAACCGATGTGACGGTCGACACGATTTTGTTCGAAGGCAAAAAGGCCGTTGGCGTCACGCTGCTGCAAAACGGCAAACCGCACACGGTCTATGCCGACCGAGAAGTCATTTTGTCGGCCGGGGCGATTAACTCGCCGCAAATCTTGCTGCGCAGTGGCGTTGGTCCGGTATCTGAGATTAAACCGCACGGCATTGAAATGGTGCATGAGCTGCCGGGGGTTGGGCAAAACCTGCAAGACCATATTGGTGTGGTCAGCCAGTTTGAATGCACTCAGCCGGTGACGCTGCACCGCTCTGCCGTCTGGTGGCGCACGCAATGGGCCGGTATCCAATATTTGCTGTTCGGTAAGGGCGATGCCTCTTACCCGCCGACGGCGGCTGGGGCGTTTTTCAAATCGCACGAAACCAAAGCCGTGCCGGATATGCAAATTCACTATGTATCCGTGGCCGTGACGGATTCGCATGGCCGCGATGACATACCCAAGCGGCATGGGTTTTCATCAATCGTTTATGGCTGCCGGCCGGAAAGCCGCGGCTACATCACGCTGAAAACAGCCAATCCGGAGGATGCACCGGCCATGCATCCGAATTACCTGTCGGTCGAGCAGGATGTTGTCGATATTCGCAATGGCTTCCGCAAGACCCGCGATATTTTTATGCAGAAAGCCTTCGACCCCTATCGCGGCCCGCAATTGAAGCCGGGGCCGGATGTGAATGTCGATAATGATGACGAGCTGGACGCTTGGATTCGCGCCACCGGTGAGACGCTGTATCACCCGGTCGGCACCTGCAAAATGGGCACGGATGATATGGCGGTGACCGATGAGCACGGTCGGGTGCGCGGCATGGAAAATCTGCGCGTGGTCGACGCGTCGCTGATGCCGACCCTGATTGGCGGCAATACCAATGCGCCGACCATTATGATGGCGGAGAAAATCTCCGACCATATTCGTGGACAGGCGTTTTTACCGGCGCAACAAATCGCGGCTGAATAGTCATGGCGCAGTTTGAATTCTTTTTCGATATTTCATCGCCCTGGACCTATTTGGCCTTCGCCCGTGTCGGCGATATGGCCGCCCGCTGCGGCGTTGAGATTGACTATAAGCCGATATTGGTCGGCGGCGTGTTTAACGCGGTTAATGACACAGTGTATGAGGCACGCAGCAATCCGCATCCGGTGAAGGGGCGGTATTACGTCAAAGACTTGCGCGATTGGGCCAATTTTTGCGGTGTAACCATTGGCCAGCCGTCGGTGTTTCCGTTGCCGGCCGCCGGTATTATGCGGGCCGCTTTGGTGGCGCAAGATGAAGGCAAGCTGGAGGCGTTTTCAAAAGCCGCGTTCCACGCCTATTGGGGTGAGCTGCAAGATATCAGCCAGACCGATGCTTTGGTCGCTCTGTGCGATGGTGTCGGTATGGACGGCGCCGCAACTTTGGCCGCCATTCAAGCCGATGAGCTGAAAGCGCGCTTGCGTGCCAATACGCAGGAAGTGATTGATCGCGGCGGTTTTGGCTCGCCGACCATGTTCGTCAACAAAACCGATATGTATTTCGGCAATGACCGGTTGGAGTTGGTCGAGGCCGCCTTGCGGGCCGCTTCATGAGTGAGGCGTCGGAAAAGCAACCTATCTTGCGCGCGCCGATTATCGTCTTGGCGTTGATTGGCGTCATGCTGGCCATGCAATTGCTGATGGCGTTTGGCGGCTATGCGCAACGCATGGACATTATTGTGGCGCTGGGGTTGTTTCCGGCGCGGTTGTTTGCCGAAGGGCTGGGCGGTCTGCCCGGCACATGGGTGCAGGGCGTTATCAACCTGTTCAGCTATGGTCTGTTGCACGGCAGTTGGACGCATTTCATTTTAAACGCCGTATGGCTGCTGGCTTTTGGTGCGCCGGTGGCGCGGCGTTTGGGGCCGCGCAAGTTTGTCTTTTTGTTTATGGCTTGCACCATGCTGGCTGGTTTGGGGCAAATCTGGGCTGCGCCTTATGAGGCCTATCTAATACCGATTATCGGTGCTTCCGGTGGTGTTGCCGGTTTGATGGGGGCCGCATCGCGCTTTGCTTTTTCCGATGTGCGCTGGCTCGACCCCAATGCGCAAGACCCGACACGGCGGCTTTTGCCGCTGCGCGAGGTGCCGAAGCGACGTCCGGTGGTTATGTTCATCAGCATTTGGGTGATTATCAATCTGGCCTTTGGGCTGCTCGGCCCGCATGGCTATGCCAGCCCGGATGGTGCGGCCGTCAATATTGCCTGGATTGCCCATTTGTTGGGCTTTGTTACCGGCCTGCTGCTTATCGGTCTGCTTGAAAAGCCGCCTTTGTCAGCCTCCGGCGGCCCCGGCCTTGTTGACTATGGCGATTGGAAAAACCGCTAAATTCAAATAAATAGGCGTCTCTGACTTGCATGCTGCGTCATCCTGCCGCACAATGGTGGGGTAAGGAGGCAGTCATGACGATACAAACGATTTTGAACAATAAGGGTGCCGGGGTCATTGCCATTGATGCCGGTCAAAGCGTCAACGAAGCCTTGCGCGTAATGGATAAACAACAAATTGGCGCGCTGGTTGTGGCCGGAGGCGGCGAAGGCTGCCAGGGCATTTTTACCGAGCGCGACGTGATGCGCGCCTTGGCGCGCCATGGCGCTGCGGTGCTGGACGCGCCGGTTGGCGATCATATGACCGAGCGGCCGCAAAGCATTGTGCCGCAAACCTCGGTGGAAGAGGCGATGGAAATCATGACCGATAAACGGTTCCGCCATTTGCCGGTAATGACGGAAGGGGCGCTGTGCGGCATTGTTTCGATCGGTGATTTGGTCAATTACCGCATTCACCAAAGCGAACTCGAGGCCAGTGCCTTGAAGGAATATATCGCTACGGGGTAGAGGCTTCCGCCTCCGCCCTATGGGCTACGGCGCGACAAGGGCGAGAGACGGGCTAAACCCTAGAGCTTTGTTGGGTTTGGCGCATCGCCATAGACATCCAGCGGGTCGAAGACTTTGCCGTCTTCCTCATAGGCCAGAGCGACCGGTGTCTCCGGCAAGTCGCCGGTCGGCAATGAGCGATAGAAGCACGAACGATAGCCGACATGGCAGCTGGCGCCATTGCCACCGACGCTAACGCGCAGCCAGACGCAATCTTGGTCGTCATCAATACGCATTTCATCAATGGTTTGCACCAAGCCGCTGGTTGCGCCCTTATGCCAAATGGCTTCGCGGGAACGTGAATAATAATGCGCTTCACCTGTTTTAATGGTCAGCTTCAGCGCTTCTTCATTCATATAGCCGTGCATCAGCAATTCACCGCTGGCAAAGTCAGTGGTGACAACGGGAATCAGGCCATTGGCGTCGAATTTCGGCGCCAACACGTGGCCTTCTTCTACCTGTTCTACGGTTTCGCGTTGTGCAAAAGGTCCGGACATGTGTTTTCCCTCAATCAAGTTGAGGGTCTTATAAACCTAGCGGCTAATCATGGCAAGGAAGCGGGCTTCCATTTTCGGATCTTCTGCAAACACACCGGTAAATTGTGTGGTGATGGTTGCAACATCCGGCTTTTTAATGCCGCGTGTTGTCATGCATTGGTGCTTGGCATCGACCAGAATGGCAATGCCGGCCGGTTCCAGCACGCGCTGGATGCAATCAACAACTTGCGCCGTCATGGTTTCTTGCGTTTGCAGGCGTTTGGCGAAAATCTCAATTACCCGCGCCAGCTTGGAAATACCGACAACTTTATTGACCGGCATATAAGCGATATGCACCTTGCCGAGAATAGCGACCATGTGGTGCTCGCAATGGCTTTCCAGCGCAATGTCACGCAGCATGACCATATCGTCATAGCCTTCGACATCTTCAAAAGTACGACCGAGAACCTCTTCCGGGTCTTCTTCATAACCGGCAAAAAATTCCGTATAGGCGTTGACCACACGTTTTGGTGTGTCAATCAGCCCCTCGCGGTCCGGATTGTCGCCTGCCCACGCAATCAGCGTGCGGACGGCGGCTTCAGCTTCTTCGCGTGAAGGTTTATCCACTTTTACGTCCCGTTCTCTAATTTGCGGCGTATTGCTGCCGTCAACTCTTGCGTCCATTTTTAGCCTCACCCTACGGGAAATACGTCCCGGTATTCGCTAGGCATGCTGATTGCCCGTTATATATGTGGCCCCAGCAGTCATGGCATGATTTATGCCATGATACGAAAGACGCGCCGTCTCCTTAAATTTGCATAAGCTGTTGCGCTGATGCAAACGCTCGCCTGCTTATTACCTAGAAAATGCAAAACGAACAACCGCTCAACAGTGCGGCGAAACGGAGCAACAAAAGTCGCAGCCATAGATGTTACGTAATAATATGTAGGCTGGATGTCGGGTTTTTCCATATTTTCGGTAACAACCGGTAAATCGGCTTGCCGCTCTGCCACGGCGCGCTTATGGTGCGCGGATGACCGGCACCTTATATTTGCACAATAATCTGGCCCGCGAAAAACAGCCATTTGAGCCGCAAGACGCGTCACGCGTGACGGTTTATGTTTGCGGACCCACGGTTTATGGGCCATGCCATATCGGCAATTTTCGCCCCGCCGTAGTGTTTGATGTGATGGTGCGGGTGCTGCGGGCGCTTTATCCCAATGTGGTTTATGCCCGCAACATCACCGATGTGGATGATAAAATTAACGCCAAAGCGGCAGAGGAAGGCGTTGATATTTCCGTCATCACCGCCCGCTATCACGAAAAATATCTTGCCGATATGGATGTATTGAGCGTCTTGCCGCCGGATGTCGAGCCGCATGCCACCCGCCATATTGACGAAATGCAGGCGATGATTGCCGGTTTGATTGAAAACGGCCACGCTTATGCTGCGGAAGGCCATGTGCTGTTTGATGTCACCAAAGACGGCGATTATGGCAGCCTGTCGGGCCGTTCGCGCGATGATATGATTGCCGGGGCGCGGGTCGAAGTGGCGCCGTATAAAAAAGATACCGGTGATTTTGTGCTGTGGAAGCCGTCAAGCGATGATCAGCCGGGCTGGGACAGCGTTTGGGGGCGTGGTCGGCCGGGCTGGCATATTGAATGTTCGGCAATGATTGAAAAACATCTCGGCACGACGATTGATATTCACGGTGGCGGGGCTGATTTGCAGTTTCCGCATCACGAAAATGAGGCGGCGCAAAGCCGCTGCGCGCATGGTGCGCCGCTGGCGCGCTTTTGGGTGCATAATGGCATGTTGAATATTTCCGGCGAGAAAATGTCGAAATCGCTGGGCAATATCAAAACCATGGATGAG
>JBMHCM010000075.1:0-7418 GCA_049889915.1 Parvibaculales bacterium | reverse complement strand
CCAAACGGGCCGACAATAATTTATGGCCGCCTTGCGCGCCCAAAAATTGCGCCAGCAATTCATAAGGCGGCAGCACATGCGCCTTATCGTGCAGCCAGACCATCCGCTTATGCGCCGCCGCCAATTCCGGGGTCGCATCGTCAGCCTGCGCGGCGGTGCAAAAAGCCTGCCATAAATCAGCCGGACGATGATACGCCAAAGCAAATAATTGCTCTTCCGACAGGCCGCCCAACGGACTGCGCAAAA
The DNA here is from genome assembly GCA_049889915.1 of Parvibaculales bacterium. Lineage (GTDB taxonomy): Bacteria > Pseudomonadota > Alphaproteobacteria > RS24 > RS24 > UBA8337. The sequence goes on along the minus strand of JBMHCM010000075.1, from coordinate 7,172 downwards.
CAATGGCCAGTGCCATATCATCCAGCGGGTTGAGCGCCACATCGAGCGCCGCCAAAACATCCATAATCGCCGCTTGCTCCAGCACCACCATGCGGTCGGCCCCAGCCACGGCAATGCCGCGCTGCTTCAAGGCACGGCTCATTTCTTCGACAAAGCCGTCGCGTTTGCGTACCAAAATAAGCATGTCACCGGCCGTGATGTTTTGTGCTTTATCGGCCAACAGCGCGGCGATTTTATCGCCAATACGGGCCGCCAAAAGGCTACGGCCATCTTGCGATGCGGTTTGCTCGGGCACCGCCCAAAGCGGCAACTCGTCTTCGACCTGCACTATTTTATCGACCGGCCAACATTCAACATGGCCGATGGCCGTGTCGCGAAACGCCGTATGCTGCATGGGTTGGCCATCCGCCGTCACCCCGTCGCACATGGCCGATGTGGCAAATACGCGGTCCACCAGCTGCAGCACTTGCGGTGCCGAACGCCGCGATTGCTGCATCGGCACATAATAAAAGGCGCCGTCAAAACGACCGACCGCCGCTTCGAAATGCGCTCTTTGTTTGGCGAACTCGGTCGGGTCAGCGCCTTGGAAAGAAAAAATCGACTGCTTTTCGTCGCCCACCGCAAACAAGGTGCGCGGCCGGTCGCGCTGCGTGTCATCATTGAAAAACTCATCGGCCAAAGCCCGAATGACCCGCCATTGCGCCGGGCTGGTATCTTGCGCCTCATCGACCAGAATATGTTCCAAGCCACGATCGATTTTGAACAGCACCCATTGCGCTGCATTGGCGCCGCTCAGCAAATGATTGGTGGCGGCGATCAGATCATCATAATCAAGCACGGCGCGGCGGCGTTTTTCAGCCTCATAACCGGCCAGCAAGCGGGCCGCGAAAAGCTGCACGGCAGCCGTCATTTGATAAGTGCTGATGGCTTTCAATCGCTCGGCCAACGCCAACACCTCATTGGCCAAAGCGGATAATTGTTCAAAAAGGGCCGGGGTGGCAGCGGCGGTTTTTTGCGTCACCAATTTTTTGCGCGGCGCGCCGGTTTGCGTCAAAAACACCGCTTGCAAATGCCGCCATGCCGTCAACGGCCGGTCTTGGCGCAACGCACTCAGCGCTGCGCCTATGTCAGCCGCCTTGCTTTGGTCCTGCGCACTGCCGGCCGCCAACCAGTCAGCCAAGGCCGGTAAGCTCTTGGCATGCGCCTGCAGCAGGCCGCTTATCAACAGTTCAGCGGTCGGCACCGGTTCTTCAATCCGCAAATGCTGCGCCAGCCCGCGCAATTGGCTTGCCCCATCGATTTGCCAAAATTGCCGCTTGGCAATAATGAGCCGACCCAGCATATGCAAATCAGCCTCATTCAGCACCCGCGTCAACCGCGCCATGGCCGCAGGCAGCCCATCGCTCTCAGAGCTGTCTTCCCCCATCCGCTCAGGGGTCGGTGGCGCGGCCACCAAACGCGCAATCAGCGCCGCTTGAATATCATCAGCGTCTTGCTCATCGAGCAATTCAAATTGCGGCGATAATCCGGCCTCAAGAGGAAAGCGTTTCAAAAGGCTTTCGCAAAAAGCGTGAATGGTCTGCACCCGCAAGCCGCCGGGGGTTTCCAGCGCCCGGGCAAACAGCGCGCGCGCCCGGCTCAATTGCGCCGCATCAACCTCAATACCCAGCCGCTCGGCAATCTCTTGCCGCAAATCGGCATCATCGGTCAACGCCCATTGCGCCAGCAGGGCAAACAAACGCTCTTGCATTTCCGCCGCGGCGGCCCGCGTATAGGTCAGGCATAAAAGTTTTTCCGGTGCCACCCCGTCAAGCATCAGCCGTACCAGCCGCGACACCAAAATATAGGTTTTACCCGAACCGGCATTGGCCCCAACCCATGCGGAGGCATGCGGTGCAATCGCTTGATGGCTTGGTTGTGTCACATTAGCCATGCTCGACCTCGGCCATGCTGCGCCATTCCTTGAGCCGCGCCAAATGGTCAAACGGCGTGTGCCGCGCCGCCTGAGTGCGGCTGCGAATATGCACCAAGTAAGGTTGCTCCGGCTGGCGATAACCGGCAATCAGCTGCTCGACCATATGCCGCGCGCCGTCAATCAGCTCCGGCGTGCAGGTAATCTCGGTCAGTTCAGCCGCCGGTTGGCGACCGGTCACATGCACATAAACCAACCGACGAGCGGCACCGCTATCTGCCGTCATATCGTCAAAACCGGCAGCCTCCAACATCGCCGCCTCCAGCGTCAATTGCGGCGCCAGATGCGTTTCAACCGCTTTTTTCGACGGCACGGCACCGGTCTTATAATCGATAATATCGACCCGCCCATCAGCCATCCGGTCGAGCCGGTCGGCGATTGCCGTCACGGTAAAGGGCGCGCCGTCAATCGCCAGCTCCAGCCGTCCCGATGCCTCCACCGCGCTGGCTTGCCAATCGAGACGCGCCGCTTCGAAATCGCTGAGCCATTCGCCAATCGCCGCCAGGCGGGCTTGCCAGTAAGCCAAAATGGCAGTGCCGCCGGGCCGCGTCTGTTGCAGCTTATCGGCGGTCTGCAATATCGCGGCAGACACATCGTCGTGCCGGTGCGCGCCGCTGCTGACCAAATCTTCCAAAACGGCATGCACCAGCGTGCCGCGATGACCGGCATGTGGCGGCGCATCGACCGCTTCCCAGGGAGTCAGATTGAGAATTTTGCGGGCATATATTTCATACGGATTATGCAGCAGCGTTTCGATTTGCGTCACCGATAAACGCTTGGGCCGTGCGGCCACAGGCGGACAAGGGGCCGGCGCCTCGGCCGGTTGGTGGGTGGGAGCTTGGTCGAGCTGTTGCCACCAATGCAAAAGTCGCGCTTGCTCATGGCGCGCTTGTTGGCCGGCCAATGTTTCCAAACGGCGTAGCCAACGCGCTGCCACGCTGGGCGCATTGTCGATTTTCGCGGCTCGCGTCAGATAGACTTTATCGGCCGCCGCCGCTTGCACGAAATCATGCGCCGCCAAGCCGATTTGCCGCTCCGGCTGGCTCATCCCCAAAGCGGCCCGCATCGGCCGCGACAGCCATGGCCCGGTTTCCGGCATGGGCGGCCAAACCGTCTCATTAAGCCCGCCAAGTATCATCACATCGGCCTGCATCAGGCGCGCCTCCAGCGGCCCCCAAATATGCAGTCGCTTATGGGTCGGGCCTTGCGCGCGCAGGCTTTGGCGCATCATCCACATATCCAACAGGGCCGGCCAATCGGCCTTGCTGACCGGACCGGCCAAAGCCGCTTGATCGGATAGTTTTTCGAACAGCTTAGCCAAAGCGCGGCCTTCTTCATCATCGACCAGCACGCTATCATCAACCGGCAAAAGCGCCTGCGCTACGCCCAGCAGTGCCGCACAATGGGCATCCATCAAAGCCGTCTCATCGGCCGTCAGCAAGGGCTGAAACGCCGTCTCCAGCCGGCTGAGAAAGGCGGCAATGTCCGGGTCATCATCGATGTTTTGCCGCAGGTCCGGCGTGGCAAGCGCGGCCTGCAGGGCAGCCAGACCACCGGCTTTATGCGGCGGCGGTCGCACCCCGCGCAGCAGCCGTTTTTCCAAAAGCTGCACCAGCCGTCGATGCGCGGCGCTGTCTTCGGCCAGACAGGTTTTCGGGTGTTTCAGCAGCGCCAAAAGCGGCAGCGGCGCAAAATCATCGGCCAAACACGCCAAAATATGCCGCAGCCAGATGGCGGTCGGGCCATTGGCCAAAGGCTTGCCGGCACTGTCATCAACATGCACGCCCCAACGCTGCAATTCAGAGGCCACACGACGCGCCAGCTTGCGATCGCGGGTCACCAAAGCGGCGGTTTGACCATCGCTTTGCAGCACTTCGCGCATCACCAATGCGATCACCCCAGCTTCGCTGCGCATATCCGGCGCGTCAATCAGATGCAGACCGGCCAACCCATCAGCCGCCAATCCATTGCCAGACCGGTTTGCGTGCACCCAATTGGCGGTGGCGCTGGCCGGCACCAAAGCTTGGTTGATGATGTCAGTGCGGTACGGCTGATCGGGGTCGGTCACCTCACTGCCCGGCCATGGCCGCACATGCTGCCTGGTGGCACCAATATGCGTCAATGTTTGTGCCAGGCCATATTGCGGGTGCGACACATCTTGTTCAATCAGTTGCCACAGACCGTCATCGGCTTGGCAATCAAGACCGGGCAGCACCACGGCCCCGCGCGGCAAATGCGCGATCACTTTCAATAAATCGGCTGTTGCCCGAATGGAGCCGGTCGACCCGGCGGCAATCACCGGATGGTCGGGTGGGGTGGCCTGCCAGCTGTCGCGCCGTTCGGCCAGCAATGCATTGCGCCGCTCGGTCGGGTCAAGGCAACCGGTTTCGCGCAAATGTTGCGGCCAATATTCGGTGATGATGGTCAAGAAATCGAGGGTTTGCTGCCAATTCTCTGCCAGTTCATCGGGCACCAAATCAGGCAGGCGCGCCAAATCCAATTGTTCATTTTGCGCCTGATCGAGAAACGCCTCCAGCTCAAAAGCCAGCGCCGATAATTTCACCGGCGTCAATTGCCCCCCCTCCAAATGGCCGGAGGCCTTGGCCCATGCCCGCACCAAGGCCAGCAAATGAAAATGCCGCGCCATCGGCTCAATGGCCGGTGGCACGCTGAGCGATGTGGCGCCGCTTTGTGGCGCATCCTCATCCAAATCGCCCAACGTGTCGATGCGCGGCAACAACACTGTGCCGCTGCCCGCTTGCGCCGCTAGGGTGAGAAATTCATAGGCCAGATGTCGCGCCGCCCGACGGGTCGGCAGCAAAATATGCACCTCCTGCAGCGCGCCGTCGCCGAAAAGCCTGTGCCGCGCCCGGTCGTCAAACAGAGTCTGCGCCAGACGTTGCAAAAACGGCTGGTCGGGCGCAATGGTAAACAGCGGCAAAGAATCGGTCATGCCGCTAGTGTAGCATGCGCGTTACCTGCGGGCAGCCGCCAGACGCGCCTCGGCTTCGGCGCGCCCTTGCGGCGTACCGACATGCATCCATGTGCCGTCCAACACATGGCCGTAAAGGCCATCATCGGCTTGTGCCGCATCATAAACCTTGTTGAGGGAAAACGCGCCCTCTGGCATGGCGGCAAATAAGGCCGGTGTCAAAACTTGCACACCGGCGAAAATATATGGCGCGCTGTCACCGGTTTTGCGCTGCAGGCGGCCATCGTCCAGCAAATGATAATCGCCGCGACCATCATAGCCGGTCGCCCGCTGCCGCGCTGCCAAAAGCAGCTGCGCTTGCGGCTCATTTGCGGCAAATGCATCGATAAAGGCGGGCAAAACCGGACTGTCTTCCAGCCACACCACATCGCCATTGGCGACCAGAAACGGCGCCGTGCCCAATAGGGGCAGGGCTTTCTTCACCCCACCACCTGTCTCCAGCAACATATCGCGCTCATCCGATAAAATAAGCTGCGCCGGCCCCTGATAGGCTTCGGCAAAGGCGATAATCGCCGCCGCCTTATGGTGCATATTGATGATGATGCGCTGAATACCGGCCGCCACCAGTCGGTCAATCATGCGGGCCAGCAGGCTTTGGCCGGCCAATTCGGTCAATGGTTTTGGCGGCGCATCGGCCGCCGCCTGCATGCGGGTGCCAAGACCGGCCGCCAAAATCATCGCTGTTTCAATAGGCGCTTTTTCAGTTGGGGCTTTCATCGCTTGGCTCCATAATCCCCGGCGCATGGGCACGCATCCAATCAGCCATTTCGGCCAATGCCGGATGCGCTAAACCGTGCCGCAAATAGCGCAAGATGCGCGGCAAATGTTTAAGATAGCCGGTCTTGCCGTCACGCTGCGCCAGCCGGACGAAAATTCCGGCGATTTTCAAATTGCGTTGCACCAGACAATGCGCATAGGCAGCGGCAAATTCATCTTGCGCTGCACGGTCGTCGCCAAACCGCGCCGTCACATAATGCTGATAGGCAGCGGCGGCATGGGCCGGGTCAACATCCAGCCTGGCATCGGCCAGCAGCGAGGCGACATCATAAGCCGCGTGACCGGCCAAGGCGTCTTGCACATCAATCACCCCGATGCGGTAGCGGGCTTGCGCCGTCTCACGCCATAACAGATTGACCGAATGATAATCGCGCAGCACGGTGACCGGATGGTGCCCGACCAAGGCATCGCCGGCGCGCTGCCAAAACCCATCAAAAGCGGCGCGGGCTTTTGCTTCAAGCGTGGACCCGATAAAGGGCATATACCAATCGATAAACAGGCTTGCCTCAATGGCCTGCACCGCGCCGTCATAAGCGGCCAAAAACGGCGCCGCTTCGACCTGATGCAAATGCAGCAAATTGGCGATGGCCTCATGGTAAAAAACCGACCGGTCAATGGTCGCATCATTGGCGATATGACGGTCACCGAAATCGGCCATGAGGGCAAAACCGGCCGCCTGATCGCGAGCCAATAAAGCCGGAGCGGCGATATCATGGGCGCGCAACCAATCGACCATGCGGCAATAGGCCGGCATCGCCTCGGCCAAATGCACCACCGCACTATAAGGCTTGCCGTCATAAACCGCCGGCCCGTCCGGGCGCGCCAGCCAATCCATTAACACGGCCGATTGGTCGTTTTGCTTCAGCCGTTCATAGCGTCGTGTCGAGGCGTCTCCGGCCAAAGGGTGACGCTCCGCCTCGGCCCATCCGGCAGTGCGCAAAAAGCCTGCAATATCCGCGTCCCGCGCGGCCGCTTTTTCGAGCCCGGCAACCACATCGGACGGCGCGGTAATGGTGATATGACGGGCCGCTGTCGTATCTTCTTTTAAGGCAATTATGACTGTCGGGGGCGGCAAGAGATCATCGGCCCGTTCAGCCCATTCGACCAGCACGCAATGGTCTGCCAGCGCCTCAACCAGCCCCAATTGCAGCACTTCTTCGGCATCAGCCAGCCGGTAAAAATCGCTGTGTAAAATAGGCGGTGTGGCGTCTTGATAAGGTTGCACCAACGTAAAGCTGGGGCTTGGCACTTGCGTGCCCTGCCCGCAAAGCGCGCGAATAAAACCACGCGCAAAAGCGGTTTTGCCGGCCCCCAAATCGCCGTCCAGAAAGACCAGCCAACCGGCCTCGGCCGCACTTGCCAGCCATGCCGCACAACGCAAAGTGGGCCCCCCCCGCCCGGGCGCCCACAACCGAGAGCGGGTGTATTTTT
>JBMHCM010000074.1:0-4507 GCA_049889915.1 Parvibaculales bacterium | reverse complement strand
ATACGCGTGGCGATATTTTCGACGCCATGCGCCGCAAGGAAACCTATGCCACCACCGGTCCGCGCATTAAATTGCGCTTCTTTGCCGGCGCGGATTATGACGCCAAAATGCTCACCCGCAGCGATATGGTAAAGCAGGCTTATGCCAAAGGGGTGCCGATGGGTGGCGATTTGCTGCTCGGCAAGCGGCAAAAGCCGTCTTTCTTGGTATGGGCGATGCGCGATGCCGACAGCTACGGTCTGCAGCGTGTGCAAGTGGTGAAAGGCTGGGTTAAAGCCGATGGCAGCGCGGCCGAAAAAATATTCGATGTGGCCTGCGCCGGTGGCAAAAAGCCGGGCCGCAATCATCGTTGCCCGGATAATGGCGCCAAAGTTGATTTGAAAAACTGCAAAGCGACCGCCAATACCAGCGCCGATGAGTTGAAAACCGTGTGGCGCGATCCGGAATATAAGGCCGGTCAGCAGGCATTTTATTATGTCCGCGTGATGGAAAATCCAAGCTGTCGCTGGTCAACTTGGGATGCTTTGCGGGCCGGCGTGCCGCCACGGCCGGGCCTCGATGCAACCATTCAAGAGCGCGCTTACTCATCTCCGATTTGGGTCAATTAGGCGCGCTTTCGGGGCTATCGTGAAGCCGGTGGGCGGGCTAAACTGCTTGCCAGTTTAAGTGATGAGCCTTGGGGCGATGCGTGGATATTGGTGACAAAAAACAGGCGCTGAAGGAAGAGCTTTCCGGCATTTTGGAACGCTCGCGCTATGTCGAAAACCAAAAGCAGGCGCGCGATGATGCGGTCGATCGCCTGACCCGCGCCGAGGCCTTGGCGGTGGCCGCCACGCTGGATGAAATGCTCAATTGGATACCCTCTTTGCGGGTCGAGACCAATCGACAGGCTGCCGCGACAGCCGTGTCGGTTACGGCCAGCGTCACCGGTGAAGACAGCGTGTCCGCCAGCGGTCTGGTGACCATTGCCGGTGATTTGCTGACCACTGAGTTTGAAGCCTTGGAAGCGGCCGACTATGTGCTGTTGGATGATTTTACCGGCGATGCGCGGCCGATTGACAGCCGTGAACGTCTGGTCGAGGGGCTGTTTGACGCCTTCACGCAAAGCTATCGCCGTCGCTATGAATTTGTACTGACCGACCCGTCTTTGCGCGACAAAGTATTGCTGACTGAAACGGCGTTTGACGGTTAAGGCCTAATGGCCGTGATGATGGCCGCCCATCTTACCGCCGTGCTTTTTGCGCGCTTTGGCTTCCACCGTAAAATCCAGCGTGGCGCCATCTGCAAAGCGCAGCGTCACCGTTACCATATCCCCGGCTTGGCCGGTAAAGCCGAAGCCCATCAGGTGATCGCCGCCATGGCTCATCTCCAGCTTGCCTTTGGCCGGTACATCATAACCGTCAACCTGAACCATACGCATCATGCCGTCAGATTTCTCATGCGTGTGCAATTCCATGCGGGCAAAAGCACTGCTTTCGGCGGCCACCAATCGCTTGGTGTTGGTCGTTTTATTCATCAGCGTTACATGCAGGGCGGCCGGGCGGTCGCCAATGCCCAGCGTCAGGCTGGCATGTTGCGCCATCACAGCAGCATCGTTTTGTTGCATGCTGTGGGTGCTGTGTTTGCCATGATGCATGGCAAAGCTTGGGGTGACGACCAACAGTGTGGCCGCAAGAGCAAAAGATAAGCGCATTTTATATCCTATTCGGCGGCTTCCGGCAGAAGCGTGAAATCATAGTCAGCTTCTTTAGCCTGTTTGGTCGCCTCTTGGTAGATATATGTGAATTCCGGCCAATTATTGGTCACTTTGCCGCTGTCATTTTTATACCAGCTGTCGCAATCGCGAACAAAAACCGAGGTATCCATGCGGGCCTTCAGGAAATCCGCATATTCGGCCATGGCGTCTTGCTTCAGCGCCATGGATACGGCTTTCTTGCCGGTCATTTTGTTCAGGCAATCGAGCACGTAATTCACTTGGCACTCAATCATGTAAATAATCGAGTTATGGCCAAGATTGGTGTTTGGGCCATACAGCATAAAGAAGTTCGGGAAATGCGGCATGGTGATGCCGAGATAGGCCTCAGCGCCGTCTTTCCATGCCTTGTTCAAATCCATGCCATCCGTGCCTTTGACATCCAGCGGTGCCAAAAACTCGGTGGAGGCGAAACCAGTACCGTAAATAATGCTGTCAAATTCATGCACTTCGCCATCTTGCGTCTCAATGCCGGTGGCGGTGATTTGCTTGATGCCATTGGTCTCAACCCGCACATTATCGCGTTGCAGCGCCGGGTAATAATCGTCTGAAATGACCACACGCTTACAGCCGACCGGATAATCTGGCTTGAGAATTTTGCGCAAGTCCGGATCAGTTACTTGCTCGTCAAAATGGTCATTAATGATTTTCGTTAAATCGCCCGGCAGGTTGAACAGCTTAATAAGGAAACGAGCGTTTTTAACCTCGTTAAAGACGGTGAAGTTTTTCTCAATCGCCCAATAGAGCAGGCCTCGATAAAAACGCCGGAAGCCCGGCAGTTTGAACAGGAATTTTGATACCGGCCCATATTCCTTGTCATTGCGCGGCACGACATGGCAGGGCGAGCGTTGAAATACCGTCAGCTGGCCGGCCGTCTTGGCGACTTCGGGAATAAATTGCGCGGCTGAGGGGCCATTGCCGATAACGGCGACTTTTTTGCCGTCAATCGGCGCATCATGTTGCCATTGTGCCGAATGGAAAATCGTGCCCTTAAATGTATCGGCACCTTTAAATTCCGGCACTTTCGGGCGGTTCAACTGGCCCAGCGCCGTGACCACCACATCGGTGGTCACTGTATCGCCATTGCTCAGCTTCAGTGTCCATTTTTGTGCTTTTTCATCAAAGCTGGCGCTGGCTACCTCGGCGTTGAAGCGGGTCTTGCTCCGCAGCCGATACATATCGGCCAGCTCTGACAAATAGCCGTAAATTTCTTCCCGTGGCGGGTAGACACGCGACCATGTGCTGCGCGTTTCAAATGAGAATGAGTAAAAATGCGAGGGAACATCGCAGGCACAGCCCGGATATTCATTGTCGCGCCAAGTGCCGCCAATGTCTTCGCCTTTTTCCAAAATGGTGAAATTATTGCGGCCATGGCGCATCAGCTGCATGGCCATGCACATCCCCCCGACACCGCTGCCGATAATGGTGACATGCTGATCATCTGCATAAATTGTCATTTGTGTCTCCCTTGGCGATAAGTATTGCGATGATGGCGCGGCTCTGCAAGCACAAAGCGTTGCGTCAAGCTGTCCGCATAAATTTCGGTTTAACGCTTGTCTTTGGGGTCGGTTTTTTTATAGTCTTTCAGAAGGAGTCTAGGGAGGGATTCAGTATGGGACATCCATCTTTGAATAAGCAGCAAGCAACCATCGTCAATGTGGTGGCCGGTGGCTTGCTGGCATTGGGCATGATAAGTGCCGCGGTGACACAAAGTGGTGACGGCGGCGCGATGGGCAGCTTGGGCGGCGGCAATGGCCAAGCCAGCAGCAGCATCGGGCAGATTGATACGCAGCGTATCGTCAACGCAGACAGCGAGCCGGGCAATTGGCTGGCTTATGGTCGCGATTATGCCGAGCAACGCCACTCACCTTTGACACAGGTCAATAAAGAGACCGTCAAGGACTTGGAATTGGCTTTCTCCGTCGACATGTACACGACGCGCGGGCTGGAAGCCTCGCCGATTGTTGTTGATGGCATTATGTATATGACCGGCTCATGGAGTGTGGTTTTTGCAGTCGATGCCAAAACCGGCGAAGAGCTGTGGTCTTACGATCCGGAAGTGCCGGGCGATTGGGCGCGCAAAGCCGGCTGTGACGTGGTTAATCGCGGTGTCGCGGTTTATGACGGTGCAGTTTATGTCGCCAGCCTGGACGGCTTTCTGATTGCTTTGAACGCCGAGACCGGCGATGAAATTTGGCGTGTCGATACGATTATTGACCGCTCACGCGCCTACACCATTACCGGTGCGCCGCGTGTCGCCAATGGCCGTGTGTTTATCGGTAATGGCGGTGGCGAGTTTGGCGTGCGCGGTTATGTAACCGCCTATGACGCCAAAACCGGCGACCAAGATTGGCGTTTCTATACCGTGCCGGGTGACCCGAACAAGCCGTTTGAACATCCGGAAATGGAAGAGGCCGCGAAAACCTGGAAGGGCGGCGAATGGTGGAAAATCGGCGGTGGCGGCACCGTTTGGAACTCCATCGTTTATGACCCGGATACCGATACGGTCTATCTCGGCGTCGGCAATGGCAGCCCATGGACCCGCACCATCCGCTCACCGGGCGGTGGCGATAATTTGTTCCTGTCATCAATTGTTGCGCTGGACCCGAATACCGGTCGTAAGAAATGGCATTATCAAACAACGCCGGGCGACACATGGGACTACACAGCCGTGCAGGACATGATGCTGGCCGATTTGGAAATTGACGGCAAGCAACGCAAAGTCATCATGCAGGCGCCGAAAAACGGTTTCTT
>JBMHCM010000073.1:0-4785 GCA_049889915.1 Parvibaculales bacterium | reverse complement strand
GCGCCTCATAACGGTCAAGCCCGTGCCAATCGGCTTTGCCTTCCATATCGTCAAACGCTTCATCCGACAGGTCAACGGCGGCGTGTTGATCGAGCATGTTGATGGCTTGCAGGCCGCAGCGTTTGCCGACCTCAAAGTCATTAAAGTCATGCGCCGGGGTAATCTTCACCGCGCCCGACCCTTTTTCCGGATCGGCATATTCATCAGCGACAATCGGGATGCGCCGCCCGACAATCGGCAAAATAACATGCTTGCCGATAAGGTCTTTATAGCGCTCATCTTCAGGGTGTACTGCGACGCCGGTATCACCCAGCATGGTTTCCGGCCGCGTGGTGGCGACGGTAATGTGCCCACTGCCGTCTTCCAACGGATAGTTGAAATGCCACAGATGCGAATTGGTCTCGCGCTGCTCAACCTCAAGATCGGAAATTGCGGTCAGCAGACCGGGGTCCCAATTAACCAGGCGCTTGTCTTTGTAAATCAGCCCTTGCTCATACAGCGTGACAAACACTTTCAGAACCGCTTTTGACAGCCCCTCATCCATGGTGAAGCGCTCACGGCTCCAATCGCAACTGGCACCAAGGCGGCGCAACTGGCGGGTAATGGTCGAGCCGCTTTCTTCTTTCCATTGCCAGACTTTTTCAAGGAACTTCTCGCGCCCCATATCGCGGCGGCTTTCATTGCCCTGCTCGGCCAATTGCCGTTCCACCACCATTTGCGTGGCGATACCGGCATGGTCGGTGCCCGGCTGCCACAGCACATCACGGCCGCGCATCCGCTCAAAGCGGCACAAAATATCTTGCAGCGTATTGTTCAGCGCATGGCCCATATGCAGGCTGCCCGTCACATTGGGTGGCGGAATGACGATGGTATAGGGTTCGGCTTCCGGCACGCGACCGGCTTTGAAACAGCCATTTTCCTCCCACGCCTGATACAGGCGGGTTTCAATGCTGGCGGGGTCAAAAGTCTTTTCGAGGGACATGAACAACCTTGAGGTAAGCTTGGGCTTTATAACTGCCTCACGAGTTACACCAAGCCGCGCCAATCATCAAGTATGCGCCCCTGACAGGCCGTCATTGTGTGTGGTTTTCAGGCGGAGTGTCCGACCGATTATGTGACGGGTCAGTTGACAGACGGCGGTGAATTTCCTCGCGCACCAGACGCTCCACCAGACCGGGCAAATATCTGTCAATCCAATCGCGCAAAAGCGGGTCGAGGCGTTCAAATATCACCGCTTCCAAGACGGTTGGCGGATTATCCTCGCCGCCGCCGGTCAGCCGGTCAAGCGCCGCAAATATACGCTGCTGTGCCTCATCGGTCACCAAATGGTCGGCCGGGTCATCCTGCAAAATCGCCTCTTCCGCTTTCATTATGCGGCGAATGGCATGCACAATTTCCCTTTGCTCGCTGTCTTCTTCGGTCACTTCTGCATCCGTCATGGTCATCTCCTTGGGCGGAAACGCACACTGCCCCAAGGGCACTACACAACAGACAGATTACTCAGCGGTTAATTTGGCCGGTTCGATACGCAAGCGCTTGGCGGTCAGGCGGCCCATGCTGGCCAGCAAATTATAGGCGGCCAATTGCTCGTCCCGCTCAGCTTCCACCAAGCCGACCTGTGCGTCCAGCAAAGATTGCTCAGCGTCCAACACATCCAAATTGGTGCGGGTGCCAAGTTTGTTTTCTTCACGCACCCCTTCCAACGCCAATTCAGCTGCCTTGATTTGCTCGCGGCGAGAACCGGCGGCCGCTTTGGTCGCGCCGACATTATTCCACGCGACAATGACTTGCCGCTCAACGCTATTGGACGCGGCATGGACATTTTGCGTCAGCGCATTGCTGACATCTTGCGAAGCCAAGACCGCCGCTACAGAGCGCCCGCCCATAAATAATGGCACATTGACGCTTAACTGCACGCTGGAGGATGAAATTTCACCGCCCTGCAACAAGGCGCTCGGATTGTCGGTTTTTGAAAATGTGCCGGTCAATTTGACTGACGGCAAAGCGCCACCAACCGTCGCGTATGATGCAAAACGCCCGCTAGCCGACAAGGCCTGCGCATTTTTTAAATCAGGGTTTTCTTTGCGCGCCATATTGATGGCACGGTCAAGCTTACGCGGCAGGCGCGGCAGTTTTTTCGGTTTCCGCAAATTGGCCGGTTCAACACCCACCACCTCGCGATAAACGGCGCGTGCGGTGCGCAACGCAGCCTGTGCGCCTTCAGCAGCGGCTTTGGCACCGGCCAAAGCGGCCTGTGATTGCGCAATATCGGTGCGGGTAACCACGCCGACCTCGAAGCGGTCTTTCACCGCGTCCAATTGATTGGTCAGCACATTGACGTTTTTATTGCGCAACTCCAGGACGGATTGGGCGCGCAACACATCGAGATAGGCCGAGATGGCACCGAGCAGGATTTGCTGTTCGGTGGCCTTATATTTCGATTCTTCGGCTCGAATTTCAGCCCGCTTAGCACGGAAATCATTGACGTTTTTGCCGCTGGTAAACAGATTTTGCGTCACCCGAATGCCGTAAGCGTCGCTGTCCAACACATCGGTATCGGCAGCAGCGGCGACGGCGTTTTCAGCATCCGTATCGGTGCGGGTTTCGGTCGCAAAAGCCGACACTTGCGGCAGCATGGCCGAAAGCGTCACGAACTGCTCCATATAGCGCGCTTCATAGGTCGATTTGGCCGCCGCCAAAGCCGGGTTGCGCGCCAAAGTCTCAGACAAGGCATCGTTTAAATCAAAAGCCTGCAAAGGCGAAAAAGAGGCTGCCAGAAACAGCGAAGCCGCCAGCGTTTGTTTTGTTATTCGCATAACAACATCCCGTCCGATTCGATAAGCAGCGGCAAGCGCCGCGCCTATATCAAAACTCAAAAACCGGTGCCGGATCAAAAGCGCTGAGATGCGGCACTGCACAATCAAACGCAGCTTTGCTTGAAATACTGTCACCGATAAGCTTGTAAATATGTGCTTTTGGCGTGCCGTCAACCGGACGCACGCAAACAAGCCGTCCACCATCGGTCAATTGCTGCAACAAGCCTTCCGGCAGGTCGGCAACACAGCCATTAATGAGGATTACGTCAAACGGGCCCTGCTTGGCTTGCCCCTCCGTCAGCGGACCACATACCGCGACCGCATTATCAATGCCCAGCTCTTGCCATATGCCACCGGCTTTTTCGACCATGGCTTCATCGTCTTCAAGCGCGATGACTGTGCTGGCCAGACCGGCCAAAACCGCAGCCGCATAGCCGCTGCCACCGGCGATATCCAAAACCACGTCACCGGCTTGCACATCAGCCAATTCGGCCAGACGGGCAAATGCGGTCGGTGTCGGCAGAATGCGGGTTGCATCCCCGGCGCTGCATTCCAATTCCAAATCAGCATAAGCCAATTCACGCGCCGTATTGCCGACAAATGCCTCACGCGCCACACGACCGACCTGCAAGGTCAGGCGATAGTCGCGAATACCACCGGGCTTAAGCTGGCATTCAACCATATTGAAGCGGGCTTCGGCGCCGGCATCTTCGTTCAATTGTGTGCTGACCATTTGGCAACCCCTTATGCATAACGGACGCCCCTATATAGGCTGCCCCGCCCCGTTTGACAATTACCGGCGTGACACAAAAACCGTTTGCATGTCCGGCCAAGCGCAGTATAAACGGAGCCGTTCCGTGCTTCGGCACAGAACCGTGGTCACGTGGCGGAGTGGTGACGCAGCGGCCTGCAAAGCCGTGTACGCCGGTTCGATTCCGGCCGTGACCTCCATATATGCGGATTTCATCTTGGCGTTTTCGGCAAGCTCTGTTATACCCGCAATCGTTAAGGGTTATTCCTCGGTAGCTCAGTGGTAGAGCAGTTGGCTGTTAACCAATTGGTCGCTGGTTCGAATCCGGCCCGGGGAGCCACTCTTCTCCAAACACCCGCCAATCTTATGATTTGGCGGGTTTTTTCTTGCCCCATTTTGCTGATTGATTTGTTGCTTGCACAAGCCGCCGCGAAGCGGAATACTTCTCATATGGGTGTCAGGCTCTTGGGAGGGACAAATGACGCATTGGACTGAGACAGCAAAGGGTCAGCCGCGTATCGCCATTATCGGCGCCGGCATGTCGGGCATTGCTTCCGTCGTGAAACTGAAAAAGGCCGGCTATAGCGAGCTGACGGTTTTTGAAAAAGCCGACCAAGTCGGCGGCACATGGCGCGCCAATCGCTATCCGGGACTGAGCTGCGATGTGCCGTCGCATTGGTATAGTTTTTCCTTTAATCCGAACCCCGATTGGACGCACCGCTATAGCTACGGGCCGGAAATCCAAGACTATATGCAGGCCACAGCCGACAAATTTGGTGTGACCCCTTTGGTACGTTTCAACACCGGTGTCAGCGCGCTGGCTTATGAAGCAACCGATGACGGGCCGGTCTGGCACCTGACCACCGAAAACGGTGATAAAGAAGTTTATGACATTGTTATTTCGGCAACCGGTATTTTGCGGCTGCCGCAATTGCCCGATATTGACGGGCTGGACGGATTTACCGGCACAAAATTTCATTCAGCAGAATGGCCGGAGGGATTAGACCTGTCGGATAAGCGCGTCGGCATAATCGGCACCGGCTCGACCTCCTGCCAAATTGTCGGTGAGATTACCGATAAGGTTGGCAGCATGCATGTGTTTCAACGCACCCCGCATTGGATTGCGCCGCTGTTTCAACGCAAATATGCCGGTTGGCAAAAATTCTTCATGCGCGCCATTCCGTTTCTGCCGACCTTCACCTATTGGCTGAACTATTT
>JBMHCM010000072.1:0-4536 GCA_049889915.1 Parvibaculales bacterium | reverse complement strand
AACTGCCGTCCGCTTTGGCCGGCACGCTGGAGTTGGGTCGCCAAGGCGCCTTGTCGACTTTCATTATCCTCGCGCTGATCATCATGGTGATTGCGGTTATCGCTTTCATCATCTTCATGGAGCGCGCGCAACGCCGTTTGCTGGTGCAATATCCGAAGCGGCAAATGGGCAACCGCATGACGCAGGGCGAAAGCTCACATCTGCCGCTGAAGCTCAATACGGCCGGTGTTATTCCGCCGATTTTCGCATCTTCTTTGCTGCTGATGCCGATTACGTTGGCCAATTTCTCAGGTGATGCCACCGGCGGTGCTCTGGGCACAACAGCCGCTCTGTTGGGCCGTGGCCAGCCGCTTTACATGATTACCTATGCGGCCGGTATCATCTTCTTCTGTTTCTTCTATACATCGATCGTTTTCAATCCGAATGATACGGCCGATAATCTGAAGCGTTATGGCGGTTTTATTCCGGGCATTCGTCCGGGCGAGCGCACAGCGCAATATATTGATTACGTATTGACCCGTCTGACCGTGGTCGGTGCGCTTTATCTGACACTGGTATGTCTGTTGCCGGAATTTCTTATCAACGCCTATAGTGTGCCTTTCTACTTCGGTGGTACGTCACTGTTGATTGTGGTGAACGTTACCATGGATACGGTTGGCCAAATTCAAGGTCATCTATTCGCCCATCAATATGAAGGCTTAATCAAAAAGTCCAAATTGGGGGGCAAAAAACGATGAAATTGATATTCTTGGGCCCTCCGGGTGCCGGTAAAGGCACGCAAGCACAGCGCGTTGAAGATGCTTACGATATTCGTCAGCTGTCGACCGGTGACATGCTTCGCGCCGCTGTTGCCGCCGAAACCGAAATCGGTAAGCAGGCCAAAGATATTATGGCCCGCGGTGATTTGGTGCCGGACGAAGTGGTTGTCGGAATTATTTCTGACCGTATCGACGAAGAAGATTGCAAAAACGGCTTTATTCTCGATGGCTTCCCGCGCAATGTCGCGCAGGCTGAGGCGCTGGATAATATGCTGGTTGAAAAAGGCATTGCACTGGATGGGGTGGTTGAACTGGCCGTCGATCCAGAAGTGCTGATTGGTCGTATTCTGAAACGGGCTGCTGAAAGTGCAGATGGCCCGCGCGAAGACGACACAGAAGAAGCATTGCAGCATCGGCTGCGTGTATATGAAGAGCAGACTGCACCGGTGGCTGAATATTACGCCTCAAAGGGTGTTTTGAAGACGCTGGACGGGATGCAAGAGATGGATGAAGTAACGGCGCAGATTTATGCTGTGCTGAAGGAGATTTAGTAGGCGATTGCGATAGTTTCCCGGTTGACTGGCGGATGATTTCTCATATAATCCGCGCTTTCCGAGGTCAAACGGTTACATATCGGAAAAACCTGCATTTTTGCCGGTTTTCTGCCATTTGGGGGCAGGGCGGCGTCCACCGGAAACGGTGAAAAGGAGAAGCAAGTGGCTCGTATTGCTGGTGTTAACATTCCAACCGCGAAGCGCGTGGTGATTGCCCTGACATATATTCATGGCATTGGCGACGCCAAATCGAAGGAAATCTGCGAAAAAGTCGGTATTCCGGCTGAAAAGCGTGTCAATGAACTGTCTGACGCCGAAGTCATTCAGATTCGTGAGACAATCGACGCCGATTACCTCGTTGAAGGCGACCTGCGCCGCGAAGTGTCAATGAACATTAAGCGTCTGATGGATATGGGTATTTATCGCGGTCTGCGTCACCGTCGTAATCTGCCTGTCCGCGGCCAGCGTACACACACTAACGCCCGTACCCGTAAGGGTCCGGCCAAGGCAATTGCCGGTAAAAAGAAATAGGTAAGTTAAAATGGCTACTGAAAAATCTCGTGTCCGTCGTCGTGAGCGCAAAAACATCACAGCCGGTGTTGCGCACATTAATTCGACTTTCAACAACACACTGATCACCATTTCTGATGCGCAGGGCAATGCCATTAGCTGGTCTTCTGCCGGTTCATTGGGCTTTAAAGGCTCTCGTAAATCAACACCCTATGCCGCTCAGGTTGCTGCCGAAGATGCCGGTCGCAAAGCTATGGAGCATGGCGTGAAAACTTTGGAAGTAAACGTGCGTGGCCCCGGTTCAGGCCGTGAAAGCGCGCTGCGGGCTCTGCAAGCCGCCGGCTTTACCGTTACCTCAATTCGCGATGTAACACCAATCCCGCATAATGGGTGCCGTCCGCCGAAACGCCGTCGCGTTTAATCGGCCTTTTTCGACTCCCATATTTTCAAACTATAAGAGGAAACATCATGATCCAAAAAAACTGGCAAGAGCTGATTAAGCCGACCAAGCTGGACATTATTCCGGGCCATGATGAAAGCCGCGAGGCACGTATTGTTGCCGAGCCGCTGGAGCGTGGTTTTGGTCTGACACTGGGCAACGCGCTGCGCCGCGTACTTCTGTCATCCATTCAAGGTGCTGCTGTGACCGCCGTTCAGATTGATGGCGTGCTGCACGAATTCTCATCCATTCCGGGTGTTCGCGAAGATGTCACTGACATTGTGCTGAACATCAAGAAAATGTCGCTGTCTATGGACACTGAAGGCCCGAAACGCCTGACGCTGAGCAAAAAAGGCCCGGGCGTTGTAACCGCCGGTGACGTTGAAGAAAACGCCAATGTGACCATTCAAAATCCTGATTTGGTTTTGTGCACATTGGATGAAGGCGCTGAAGTGCGCTTTGAATTTACCGTCAACACTGGTAACGGCTATGTGCCGGCCGAGAAAAATCGTCCGGAAGACGCACCGATTGGTTTGATTCCGGTCGATAGCCTGTACAGCCCGGTGCGCCGTGTTTCTTACAATGTTGAGAACACCCGCGAAGGCCAAGTGCTGGATTATGATAAGCTGACCATGGACATTGAAACCAATGGCACGGTTACGCCGGAGGATGCGCTGGCTCTGTCATCGCGCATTCTGCAAGACCAGCTACAAAGCTTCATCAACTTCGAAGAGCCGGAAGTGCAAGTCGAAGAAAGCTCAGCCATTGAAGAAACCGGATTCTCAGCCGCCTTGCTGAAAAAGGTCGACGAGCTGGAACTGTCAGTGCGTTCAGCCAATTGCCTGAAAAACGACAATATCGTTTACATTGGCGACCTGATTCAAAAATCAGAAGGCGAAATGCTGCGGACACCGAATTTCGGCCGCAAGTCGCTGAATGAAATCAAAGAAGTATTGGCCGATATGGGTTTGCATCTGGGTATGGATGTCCCGAATTGGCCGCCGGAAAACATCGAAGAACTTGCCAAAAAGTTTGAGGATAATTACTAAGGCTCGCAAGAGTAAGAAGGAGTGTCGTTATGCGCCACGCAAAAGCAGGACGCAAACTGAACCGCACAGCCAGCCACCGCAAAGCGTTGCTGGGCAATATGGCGGTCGCGCTGATTAAGCACGAGCAGATTGTAACCACGCTGCCGAAAGCCAAAGAGCTGCGCCCGTTTGTCGAAAAACTGGTGACACTGGGCAAAAAAGGCGATTTGTCAGCCCGCCGTCGCGCCTATGCGCAATTGCCGGATGAAAAATGGGCCGCCAAATTGTTTGACACTCTGGCCGAGCGCTATGCCGACCGCCCGGGTGGCTATACCCGCGTCATGAAGGCCGGTTTCCGTTATGGTGACAGCGCGCCGATGGCGGTTATCGAATTTGTTGATCGTGATCCGGAAGCCAAAGGTCAAGATTCCGGTCCGGTAATGGTCGGTGACGAAGGCGAAGAGCTTGTAGCCGCTACCGCCTAATTGGCTGTCTAAGTCAATTGACACGAAATTAAAAAGGCACGGAAACGCGGTTTTCGTGTCTTTTTTTATGCTAATTTGCCTGAGGGGGAAGCCATATGACAGTGCATGCGATTGCTTGGGTCGCCTTGGGCGGCGCGCTTGGCGCATCGGGCCGCTATGCGGTCAGCCTATGGGTTAAATCGGCCTCAGGTTTTCCATGGGCAACGCTTAGCGTCAATTTGCTCGGCTCTCTGCTGATGGGTCTGGTACTGGGCTGGTTGGCCCGTCAGGCGGCGCCACAAGAGGGGTTGCGCCTGTTTGTGGCTGTCGGTGTGCTGGGTGGCTTTACCACCTTCTCTGCCTTTTCTTTCGAGCTTTTCATGTTGTTGGATAAGCGCGCGCTGCTGGCCGCCGCCGGTTATGTCTTGGCCTCACTGATTGGGGGGCTGACGGCCTGTATCGCCGGCTATTATTTGGTAAAAAGTGCCTGATGGCAGGTGTGCGTAACATATCGGTTAAACCGGAAGATGACGGGCTGCGGCTCGACCGTTGGTTTCGCAAACATTTTCAGGCTTTGACGCAAGGGCGGTTGGAAAAGCTGCTGCGTCGCGGCTTGGTGCGGGTTGACGGCAAACGCTGCAAGGCCAATGAGCGGATCAGCAAGGGGCAAATTATCCGCGTGCCGCCGGAAGTGCCGGCGCAAGGCACACCTCGGTCTGCCCGACCGGTTTCGGTGCCCGACAGTTTGGTGAGTCAATTGCAGGACGCGATATTGCATCGTGA
>JBMHCM010000071.1:0-12665 GCA_049889915.1 Parvibaculales bacterium | reverse complement strand
GATGATGGTCACCGAGTGCTCGATGAGTGACAATATCGCCGTTGAAAACCCGAATGTAAATTTTGTGCGGCCGTGCAATCTGTGCCCGCATATGAAGCAAATCACCCTGCCGAAAGTGCTGGAGGCGATGGTCTTCAACCGCACCGAGATCACCGTTGATGCTGATGTTGCCGACAAGGCCCGCGCCGCCGTTGAGCGGATGATCGAGCTCAGCCGCTAATGGCATCGTTGTCCACCACACCGTCCAACATTATTGATGTCGGCGATGTGCTGGTCATTGGGGCCGGCTTGGCGGGACTGTTTACCGCGCTGAAATTGGCGCCGCGTCCGGTCACCGTCATGGCGGCCGGCAAACGCAAAAAAGGCAGTGCCAGCCAGTGGGCGCAAGGTGGCATTGCAGCCGCCCTTGCCCCCGAAGACAGCGTGGCCAGCCATGTCGCCGACACTATCGCCGCCGGGGCCGGTTTGGTTGATGAAGCGGCAGCTCATATGGTGGCAGCAAACGCCGCCGACCGCATTGCCGATTTGGACGCGCTGGGCGTGCCGTTTGACCGCACGGAAAGCGGCACCTATCAATTTGGCCGCGAAGCCGCCCATAGCCATAACCGGATTATCGGTGTCAGCGGCGACCGCGCCGGACGCGCCATGATGAAAGCGCTCGGCCAGCAGGCCGAAGCGGCACCCTCCATCAGCTTTATGGAAGGCTTTGTCGCTTACGAACTGGCGGTCGAGGATGGCCGCGTGGTCGGCGTGTTCGCGCATCCGGCCAATAATCCTTTGGGCAGCGGGCCGATGCTCATCCGCGCCCGCGCCACCGTGCTGGCGACCGGCGGTATCGGGCATCTTTACGCAGTAACCACCAACCCGCTGGGGGCCAATGGCGATGCGCTGGCCATGGCCGCGCGGGCCGGAGCGCCGATTGCTGATGCCGAATTTGTCCAATTTCACCCAACCGCGCTGACCGGCCCATTTGCCCAAACTGATGGTCCTGCGCCGCTGGCCACAGAGGCCTTACGCGGCGAAGGCGCAATTTTGCTGAACGGCAAAGGCGAGCGGTTTATGACGGCGCGGCATCCGGATGCCGAATTGGCACCGCGCGATATTGTAGCCCGTGGGGTGTTTGACGAAATACAAAGCACCGGTTCGGTCGGTTTGGATCTGCGGCCCAATGGCTTGGCAGCCCGCTTGGAGGACGCCTTTCCGACACTGGCCGCGCAATGCAAGGCTATCGGCATCGACCCGACGACCACGCCTTTGCCGGTCGCCCCGGCAGCACATTTTCATATGGGTGGCATTCAAACCGATTTGCAGGGCCGCACCGGCTTGGCAGGCCTTTGGGCTTGCGGCGAGGTTGCAGCCACCGGTCTGCATGGCGCCAATCGCTTGGCCAGTAATTCATTGTTGGAAGCAGTGGTGTTTGCCGCCCGCATTGCGGCTGATATTGACCAATGCGTGCCGCCTTCTACCATGGCGCGTCCGGCGCCGCCACAAACCGAAATGCTGGCTGCCACACCGGCCATGGCACCATTTGTCGCCAAACTGCGGCAGGTGATGCAGACCCATGTCGGCGTGCAGCGTCAGGCAGACGGGCTGCACCACGCCATGAGTGAACTGGCGCGTTTGCAACAAGCGGCCAATGGCCGTGCGCCGTTTGCCAATATGGTTTTGGCCGCGCAATTCATCACGCTGGCGGCGCTGCGCCGTGAAGAAAGCCGCGGCGGCCATTACCGCACGGATTTCCGGCAAACAGCGGAAGTCGCCACCCATTCGCGCTTGCATTTGGACGATATTGCGGCCTATTCATCTTCATCCACATCTTCTTCCTCTGAGCACCGAGACCTCGCCAATGAGCACACCCTACGCGCATGATTTAACGCCGCTACCGGCACTGATGGTCAAGAAATTGGTCAAAGACGCTTTGGCCGAAGATTGGGGCCGCAGTGGCGATGTCACCTCGCAGGCGGTCATTCCTGCCAATGCGCAAGCGCATGCCGTCATTCGGGCCCGCGAAAGCGGTGTCTTGGCCGGTATGGATTTGGTTGAGGCGGCATTTATGGCCAATAAAAGCGGATTGGCCGTCACCCGCCATATGCAAGACGGCGCAGCCCTATCCCCCGGCGATGATGTAGCCACCATAACCGGTACGGCCCGTGCCCTTTTGGCAGCCGAACGCGTGGCGTTGAACTATCTCGGCCATTTATCGGGCATTGCCAGCAAGACGGCCCGTTTCGTTGCCTTGGTCAGCCACACCAAAGCAAAGATTTGCGACACCCGTAAAACCACGCCGGGCCTGCGCGCCGCTGAAAAATTCGCCGTCCGCGCCGGTGGCGGTGCCAATCACCGTTTCGGTTTGGACGATGCGATTTTGATTAAGGACAATCACATTGCCGTGGCAGGCGGCATCACGCAGGCCTTGAGCGCCGCGCAAAATGCAGCCGGGCATATGTTGGCTATTGAGATTGAGGTCGACACGCTGGCGCAGTTGCAAGAAGCCTTGGCGGCCGGCGCACAAATTGTTTTGTTGGACAATATGACTCCGGCGCAATTAGCCGAGGCGGTTGCCATCAATCAGGGCCAGGCGGTGCTGGAAGCCTCCGGACGGGTCAATGAGAACACAGTGGTCGGCATTGCTGAAAGCGGTGTCGATTATATCTCGGTCGGCGCCATCACCCATTCCGCGCTGACGCTGGACCTCGGCCTCGATATTGATATTTCTTAAAAGCCGTCTGACTTATTGTCGGTATAGAAAATATGCCGCCCGATTTTGGCCAACTTCACCATATCGCGGTTCCAATAAGGGTCGACATAATCAGCATGATAATGGGTGGCGCGGCGCATCACCGGCCCGGCCCGCCATTCGGTCAATTTATCGCTCGACACTTGCATGGCGCGCTGCCAAAGACGGCGATCCTTGGCGCGGTCAGACAGGCCGTCACAGGCAAATGAAAATTGGCATTTATGCCGCCGCCGCTCGCCCTGAAACACCACGCCGCAAATCGATGCCGGATAGCGCCGCGATACGGCGCGATTGATAACCACATCAGCCACTGCATACCAACCGGTTAACGGCTCGGAGCGTGCTTCGAAATATATCGCCTGCGCCAAACAGCGTTGCGCTTGCGCAAAAGTTTCACGTTTTTGTTTGCGTTGGCGGCCGTTAAACAGGCTTTCCGCCCGTTTATATTCAATCTCAGGCACCACCGGCTGCGTCATCTTACTGACAATATGGTCGGGATGGATAAAGCCGTCAGAAATCCGCAGCAGCAGAACGACCAAAAAGGCAACGGCACCGAGCTGCATCACAAACGGCCCGGTCGGCCCCCACACATGTCTCAGATCCAGCCATTCCAGCAAGCGCAGCATTGGCTCTCCTAACGTCCTTGTTTCGGCAAAACTGCCATCACAGCGTTAATTTCTTGTCACTTAAGCTGCTTCGCGGGCTTGGCAAAGCCGTCCGCGTTCACGTTTTTTTACAGTTTTAGGCAGTGGATTTAGCATGCAAAGCGGCTTGCGCGGCGGCCAGACGGGCAATCGGCACACGAAATGGTGAACACGAAACATAATCAAAGCCCAGCTTATGGCAAAAAGCGATGCTGGCCGGGTCGCCGCCATGCTCGCCGCAAACGCCCAATTTCAAATCGGCATTGGCAGCGCGGCCCTTTTCGGCGGCCAGTGCCATCAACGCCCCCACCCCGTCTTCATCCAGACTGGCAAAAGGGTCGGTCGGCAAAATATGCTTGCCGATATAGGCCGGCAAAAAGCCGCCGGCATCATCGCGGCTCAAACCAAATGTGGTTTGTGTCAAATCATTGGTGCCGAAAGAGAAGAAAGACACTTGCGCGGCCAGCCTATCGGCAATCAGCGCGGCGCGCGGCACCTCAATCATCGTGCCCAAGCGATAGGCATTGGCGGCAATATCATATTGCGCCGCCAAATCGGCAACCGGCGCAACCATCAGCTGCAACTCACCGGCACTGGCAATCAGCGGAAACATTATCTCCACCGGCGCTTGCGGCTTGGCTTCCGCCATAGCGGCAAAAATGGCGCGCAACTGCATGGCGTAAATTTCCGGCACGGTGACGGCCAGCCGACTGCCGCGATGGCCAAGCATGGGGTTGCTCTCGGTCATGGTCAAAATGGCGGCACGTAGTTCGTCTACCGTTTCATCCAAAGCCTCGGCCAGCGGTGCGATGTCGTCTTCGGGCTTGGGCAAAAACTCGTGCAGCGGCGGGTCGAGCAGGCGAATGGTCACCGGCAGGCCGCTCATCTCGCCAAACAAGGCGGTGAAATCTTTCTGCTGCTCCGGCTGCAGCGCGTCCAAGGCCTTTTGCCGCACCGCCGCGTCGGGTGCCAAAATCATTTGCCGCACCAGCGCAATGCGCTGCGGGTCAAAGAACATATGCTCAGTGCGGCACAGGCCAATACCCTCGGCACCGAACCGACGGGCCCGCGCCGCATCGGTTTTGGTTTCGGCATTGGCGCGCACGGCCAAATGACGCAGCTCATCAGCCCAGCCCATCAGTGTGCCGAAATCACCGCTCAGTTCCGGCTCAATGGTCGGCACCGCGCCGCGCATCACCCGACCCGACGTGCCGTCAACGGTAATCACATCGCCTTCTTGCAGCTCAATATCACCAATGCGAGCGATTTGCCGATCATAATCGATAATCAGCTGACCGGCCCCCGACACACAGGGCCGCCCCAGCCCGCGCGCCACAACCGCTGCATGGCTGGTCATGCCGCCGCGTGAGGTCAAAATCGCCTGCGCCGCATACATGCCGTGAATATCTTCCGGGCTGGTTTCCATGCGCAGCAAAATCACATCTTCTTCGCGCGTCGCCAATATTTCCGCCTTGTCTGCCGAAAACACCACTTTGCCGGAAGCCGCACCGGGCGAGGCGGGCAGCCCCTTGGTCAACACATCAACACGGGCGTGCGGGTCAAGCGTCGGGTGCAATAGTTGCTCCAGCGCATTCGGGTCAATGCGCATAATTGCCTGCTCGCGGTCAATCACCCCCTCGTCGACCAGATCGACGGCAATTTTCAGTCCGGCTTTTACGGTGCGTTTGCCGCTGCGGGTTTGCAGCACAAACAGCCGACCGTTTTGCACGGTAAATTCGACATCTTGCATATCGGCAAAATGGCTTTCCAACTGCCCAAAGACATTTTGCAATTCGGCAAACACATCCGGCATCACCTCTTCCAGAGAGGCATCGCTCATGCCCGCTTCTTCACGCGCCTCCTTGGTCAGATAAAGCGGTGTGCGAATACCGGCCACCACATCCTCGCCCTGCGCATTGAGCAAATATTCGCCATATAATTCTTTCGCACCGGTTGACGGATTGCGGGTAAAGGCCACGCCGGTGGCGCTGGTTTCGCCCAAATTGCCGAACACCATGGATTGCACATTCACGGCGGTGCCCCATTCATCGGGGATATTGTGCAATTTGCGATAGGTCAGCGCGCGGGCATTATTCCAGCTTTTACAGACCGCCCCAATGGCTCCCCACAATTGCTCATGGGCGTCTTGCGGAAAGGGTCGCCCTGCTTCGCTTTCAATCATCTCGGCAAACCGGCCGCAAATATCCTGCCAATCCTCGGCGTCCAAGTCGGCATCCAATGCCATGGCGTTTTCGAATTTATAATCGTCGATGATTTCCTCAAAAAAATCATGCTCGACGCCCATCACCACATCGCCATACATTTGCAAAAACCTGCGATAGCTGTCCCATGCAAAGCGCGCATCGCCGGTTTTTTGGGCCATGGCCACCACGGTCGCGTCATTAAGACCAAGATTGAGCACCGTATCCATCATGCCCGGCATGGAGGCACGCGAGCCGGAACGCACCGACACCAGCAGTGGATTTTCCGCATCCCCGAAACGCATATCCATATTGTCAGACAAATCGGTCAGCGCCTGCTCGACCTGCGCCTTCAGCCCGTCGGGAAAAGCGCCGTCATGGACGGTGAAATAATTGCTGACCTCGGTGGTGATGGTGAAACCGGGCGGCACCCGCAGGCCCATTTGGCACATTTCCGCCAAATTGGCGCCCTTGCCGCCAAGCTGGTCGCTCATATCGGCACGGCCTTCGGCAAACCCGTCCGCAAACGCATAAACCAGTTTGCGATCGCTCATCCCTTACCCCTTAGTTTAGGCCCTATTCAATCAGGTCAAACGCTGCCGCTCGGCGCATCTGAACAATCAGCGCCTGCAATAAAGATAGGCGATTCTGACGGATTTTCTCATCTTCATCATTGACCATGACGGCCTCGAAAAAGCCGTCAACCGGCGCCCGCAAGGTGGCCAGACCGTCCAGATAAGCAGCAAAGCCGTCCAGCTCATCAGCCGGCATGGCAGCAACCTTTTCAATCGCTGCTGCCAGTGTTTTCTCCGCCGCATCGTTCAGCAAAGCGGCATCAATATCTACCGTGCTGTGGTCGGCCTTGGTGCAAATACCATGCGCCCGATTAAAGGCGGCTTTCAGATTGCCGCCATCATCGCTGGCCAAAAAGCCCTGCACCTGCTTGGCGCGCACCACCAGCTCCAGCACATCATCACTGCCCAGAGCAAAAACCGCGCTGACCACATCATGCGTCACGCCCTCATCGCGCAAATATACTTTCAAGCGATCCGCGATAAAGCCCAGCAGGTCGTCCACCGGTGCGGCATCGGCTTGATACAGCGCGAAAGCCTGCTGCAAAAGCGGGCGCAACGGCAAGCGGCACTCGGTCTCCAGTAGGATGCGGATGACACCCAGCGCCGCACGGCGCAGCGCATACGGATCTTTTGAGCCGGTCGGCTTTTCGTCAATCGACCAGAAACCGGCCAGCGTATCGATTTTATCGGCCAGCGCGACCGCCTGCCCGGCGGCCTCATCCGGAATCGCGTCACCCGGCCCCAGCGGGCTGTAATGCGCGCGAATGGCGGCGGCAGCCGTGTCTCCCAGCCCGTCATTTTGTGCGTAATAGCCGCCCATAATGCCTTGCAGTTCAGGAAACTCGTAAACCATGCCGGAGGTCAAATCGGCCTTACACAATAAACCGGCTTGCGCGGCGGCATCAGCATCCGCTCCAAGCACCGGCGCAATGGTGCGGGCCAAAGCGGCAATGCGATCTGCCTTTTGCCGCACCGTGCCCAATTGCGCTTGAAAAGTAATTTTTTCCAATGCCGGCAAGCGACTTTCCAGACTGTCTTTGCGGTCTTGGTCCCAAAAAAACCGCCCATCAGACAGGCGGGCGCGCAAAACGCGCTCATTACCGGCGATAATGGCGGCGCCCTTATCATCGGTCAGCATGTTGGAAATGGTAATGAAATACGGCGCCAACTTGCCGTCGGCCTGCCGCAGCGCGAAGTATTTTTGGTGCGTCCGCATGACGGAAATCAGCACTTCTTCCGGCACATCCATAAAGGCGTCATCAATAGTGCCCAAAAGCGGCACCGGCCATTCGACCAAACCTGCGGTTTCACGAATAAGCCCGCCATCCTCGACCAAATCACAGCCGACACTTTGCGCCAACTGCCCGGCCGCCTCGGCAATCATCGCCTCGCGCACCGCCGCATCGGCCAGCACATAGGCTTCATCCAATGTGCCGAGATAATCGGCCTGCGAGGTTAGGGTCAGCGGCGCCGGAGCCATGAAGCGATGGCCGGAAGTGACATTGCCGCTGGCAATACCGCCGACTTCAAACGGCACAATGTCGCCGTTAAAAATACACAGAATAGAGCGTAACGGCCGCACCCAGCGCAACTGGCCGCTGCCCCAACGCATGGATTTCGGCCACTGAAAGCCTTCAACCATGCCGGGCAGAAATTCCGCCAGTGCTTCGGCCAAAGGCCGTCCCGGCTCGTCGATCTGCAAAATGTAGAAATCACCCTTTTTGTCAGACTGCACGGTCAAGCCGTCCGTGCTTTCCAGCCCATTGGCGCGCAGGAAACCCTCAATGGCTTTTTCCGGCGCATCGACACGCGGGCCTTTTTTCTCTTCCTTACGGTCGGGCAAATGGCTCGGCAGGCCGTCGGCCAATAGGGCCAAACGCTGCGGCGCGACATGGCTGGCCATATGTGCGGCACTAACACCAAAACCGCTGAGAAAACCTTCAATATGCCGCTGCAATTGCGCGGCGGCAGCAGCCTGCATACCGGCGGGAATTTCTTCCGAATAGAGCTCAAGCAGTAAATCAGCCATTGGTGCTCTCCGCCTCTTTATTCTCTAGCTTGCTTTCAAGCCAAGCTTCGGCGCAAGCTTTCGCCAATGCGCGCACACGGCCGATATAAGCTTGCCGTTCGGTTACTGAAATAACGCCACGGGCATCCAACAAATTAAAATTATGGCTGGCCTTCATACACTGGTCATAGGCCGGCAGGGCCAGACCCTTTTCAACCAATTGCTGACACTCGGCCTCAGCATCTTCAAAATGCCGCAGCAAAATATCGGTCGATGCCGCTTCAAAATTATAATGCGAGAACTCAACCTCGGCGCGATGAAAGACATCACCATAGCTGGTGCCGCGGCCGTTAAAGTCCAACTCAAACCCGTTATCCGTGCCCTGCACATACATGGCCAAGCGCTCCAGACCATAGGTCAACTCACCGGCCACCAATTCGCAGTCAATGCCGCCAACCTGTTGGAAATAGGTGAATTGCGACACTTCCATGCCGTCGCACCAAACCTCCCAGCCAAGCCCCCAAGCGCCAAGCGTCGGGCTTTCCCAATCATCCTCGACAAAGCGAATATCATGCGCCATCGGGTCAATGCCCAGCACTTTCAGGCTCTCCAAATACAGCTCCTGAATATTGTCGGGCGACGGCTTCAAAATCACTTGGAATTGGTAATAGTGCTGGAAGCGATTGGGGTTTTCGCCATAACGCCCATCGGTCGGGCGGCGCGAAGGTTGCACATAAGCGGCATTCCACGGCTCCGGCCCAAGCGCCCGCAAAACGGTCGCCGGATGAAACGTACCGGCGCCCATTTCCATATCATAGGGCTGCAAAACCACGCAGCCTTGGTCGGCCCAATAACGTTGCAGATTGAGAATGAGATCCTGAAAAGAAGGGGCGCTTGATGCAGTCATACCGGTCGGCTCGTGAAACAATTTGATTGAGCGATACTTACCTGTCGCTGGTGGCAAAAGCAAGCGCTGCGCCATGCCGCAACACCGCTTCAGCGGCGGCACTGGGGCTGCCATCGGCCTGCTGCAACACTAAGGGCGGCAACAACGTCAGTGGCGCTTTGGCATCACGGCGACCGCGCACCAAAACCCGTGTTGCCGGACGGTCCGGCTTGGGCAATACCGGCAAAATATGCAGATCCCCCAAACGCTTGCCCATGACGGCCAATAATTGTGCCAGCCGGTCGGCACGGTGAATAAAGGTGATATGACCTTTGGCACGGGTCAGTGCGGCGGCGCATTTAACCCATTGGTCAAGCGTGCCCTGCGCCGCAATATGAGCGCGGGCTTTGCCGTCATGCGTCATATCCGGCACTGTGCCCGCATCATAATATGGCGGGTTGGCAATCACTTCGTCAAAACTATTGGCCACCAAATGCAAATCATTGAACGGGGCGGTCAAATCGGCCTGTTTGAAATGCGCCCGCTCCTCCAGCCGGTTGGCGGCGGCATTGCGTTGCGCCAAGGCCACCATATCGGCGTCATATTCCAGCCCGGTAATTTCCGCATCAGTGCGGCGCGCTGCAAAACACAAAGCGGCAACGCCGGAGCTGCTGCCCAGCTCTATAATATGACCGTTTTGCGGCGGGTCGGCAGCGGCCGCCAGCAATACCGCATCATGGCCGGAGCGAAACCCCTCACGCGGTTGTTTGACGCTCAATTTATCGCCCAAAAACCCGTCTTGCGAATAGTCAGCACTGTTATTTTCCGGCTGCATCATGTATGTCATCCAGATAGTTCATGCGACGGTTTCACTCCCCTACCTCTCTTGACGGTGGCACGGTTTGGCCGATAATCGCACCCAAGTGAGGCTGACCGCCTTAAGAGGATAATATGGCAGAGATTATCAATTTTAGCGAGAGTGCGCGCCCGACCGATGACGCGCTGACTGATTTGCACAAGCTGTTCGCCACTGATTTGGATGGCGTGGAAGCTGAGATTGCCAAACACATGCAATCCGCCGCTGAGATGATACCGGCCATTTCCGACCATTTAATCGGCGCCGGTGGCAAACGCTTGCGTCCGCTTTTGACATTAAGCGCGGCCCGCCTGGCCGGTTATCAAGGTAAGCACCACGTCACCATGGCGGCGGCGGTTGAATATATGCACACCGCCACATTGCTGCATGATGATGTAGTAGATGACAGTGATATGCGGCGCGGCAAGCCGACGGCGCGGCGCCTTTGGGGCAATGCGGCCAGCGTGTTGGTCGGTGATTTTTTGCTCGGCCAGGCGTTCCGCATGATGGTCTCGGCCGAAAGCCTGACGGCACTCGACATTTTGTCCAATGCCGCCGCCATTATTGCCGAAGGCGAAGTGATGCAATTGGCAGCGATGAATAATGCGCAAATCAGCGAAGACCAATATTTGCAAATCATCGACGCTAAAACCGCCGCCCTGTTTGCGGCCGCAGCTGAAGTCGGCGGGGTTATCGGTGATGCGCCCAAGGCTGAGCGCACGGCGCTGACCTCTTATGGCCGCAATCTCGGCATTGCTTTTCAGCTGGTCGATGACGCGTTGGATTATGGCAGTGTCGGGCAAGTGTTGGGCAAAAACACCGGCGAAGATTTCCGCGAAGGCAAAATGACCCTTCCGGTCATTCTGGCCTATCACCGCGGCGACAGCGCAGCGCGCAGCTTCTGGGAAGAGGTGGTGGCCAATCCGTCAGACGAGGCGCATGAAGAAAATTTCGCGCAAGCTTTGGCACATATGCAAAAAACCAATGCTTTGGCCGATGCGGTGGCGCGCGCGGCGCATTATGGTGAGAAAGCCCGCGACGCGCTGGGCTTGTTTCCGCAAAGCGAAACCCGCACGCTGCTGCTGCGCCTGATTGATTTCTGTCTCGCCCGCGCCTATTAGAGCAACCGCCCGGCCTGCACCCAATCATCAGGGCGTTGCTGCGCATACCGCGCTGCCAAATCGCCCCCCTTGCCCGGCGCACACAGCGCAAAGCAACTGGCGCCTGAGCCACTCATCGCACAATGAACAACATCATCTTGTTGCAAAGCGGCCAGACAATCGGCAATTTCCGGCATCAGGCTGATGGCGGCGGCTTGTAAATCATTACCCTCCGCGGCCAACCACGCCCCTAAGGCAGCGAGATTTTCAAAGCGCGGCGGCGCATTGCGTGGCGGCGTATTTTCATCAGCCGGCGCAATATTGGCGGCGGCAAATACAGGCCCGGTCGGCAATGGTTGTAAAGGATTGACCAACACAATATCGGCCGCAGGCAAAGGGGCAAGCCGCGTCACCTGATGGCCGATACCGGTCATCCAAGCCGGTTCAGACGCGAGGCAAACTGGCACATCGGCCCCCAATCCGGATCCAATTTGAGCCAGCTCATCTGCTGCCAGACTGACCTCATGGCAGACACATAATGCCTGCAAGGCAGCGGCCGCATCGGCCGAGCCGCCGCCCATGCCGGAGGCGACAGGCAGGTTTTTGTTCAGTCGGATGGATGACGGCAAGGCGCGACCGATATGCGCCTCAAGCGCTGCCAAGGTGCGCATCACCAGATTATCCTCTTGTGGGGTGTCGCTTATCTGCGCGGCAAACGGCCCGTCAATCTGCAACCGGTTTTGCGGCGCTGGTTCAACGCTTAGCGTGTCACCGATGTCGGCGAAAGCGACCAGGCTTTCCAGCATATGATAGTCATCGGCGCGCCGTCCGGTGACCGCCAGCGACAGGTTGATTTTCGCCGCCGCCAAATGCGCCATTAGATGGCCGTACCGCCACGCGGCATATGGGCTTTCGGGTTCTTTTTCTCAACCGGGCCGAGACCGGTCAGCAATTTACGCTCAATTTTGTCGCGGTCTTCATCGGTCGGCTTAAAGGCCAACGCCTTGCGCCATTGATAGCGTGCCTCGACCTGGCGGCCCATGCGCCACAGCGCATCGCCCAAATGATCGGTAATCACCGGATCGGTGGCCTCCAATTGCGAGGCCAATTCGAGATATTTCAGCGCCATGTGATAATTGCCGAGGCGATAATAAGCCCAGCCGAGACTATCGACAAAGGCACCGTTTTTCGGCTCTTTTTCGACCGCACGGCGGATGATTTTCAGCCCCTCATCGAGGTGAATCCCTTGGTCAATCCAACTATAACCGAGATAATTCAGTACATTCGGCTCATCGCCCGAAAGCTCACGGGCCCGTTGCAAGTCAATCTCAGCCCGGTCCCAATCATCCATCCGCTCGCGCATCATGCCGCGCGCGAAAAACAAAAACCAATGCCGCGGCTTCGGCTCATCCAAGCCCTGAATGACGCGGTCATACATTTCCTCGGCTTCTTCAAAGCGCGATTCTGAGCGATATAAATCGCCCAAAGAAATCAGAAAATCAGGATGGTCGGGCTGCGCTTTCACGCGCGCCTTCAGACCGGCAATCGCCGCATCCATCGCACCGGCCATATACAGCATTTGCGCCCGCTCGACTTGTGCCGCGTCATACATCAGGGCCGCATCATCAATGCCGCCAAATTGCTCGGCAGCCCGCTGA
>JBMHCM010000070.1:0-6840 GCA_049889915.1 Parvibaculales bacterium | reverse complement strand
CGGGCTGGGCAAAAATCTGTTTGACGAAATGCGCTATACGCCGGATGGCGAAGAAATTGCTGATTTCGTGCTCAATCAACCGGCTTATCGCGAAGCGCAAATTCTTGTCGCCGGTGATAATTTCGGTTGCGGTTCAAGCCGTGAGCACGCCCCTTGGGCGCTGCTGGATTTCGGTATTCGCTGCATTATCGCGCCGAGCTTTGCCGATATTTTCTACAATAACTGCTTCAAAAACGGTATTCTGCCGATTGTTTTGCCGCAGGCCGAGGTCGATAAATTGATGGATGACGCCAAGCGCGGCGCCAATGCCAGCATTACGGTCGATTTGCAGAACCAAACCATTGAGGGGCCGGATGGCGGCAGCATTGCCTTTGAGGTTGATGGCTTCCGCAAAACCTGCCTGCTGGAAGGGCTCGATGATATCGGCCTGACCATGCAAAAGGCGACGGCGATTGACACATATGAAGCTGATTTGGCCGACCAGCCTTGGCGCTAAATCGGACGGCATTTTCACCTCTTTGGGCCCCCGAAGGCGCGGTCAAAGGATGAAGCGGCCAAAATCGG
Source organism: Parvibaculales bacterium (assembly GCA_049889915.1). Lineage (GTDB taxonomy): Bacteria > Pseudomonadota > Alphaproteobacteria > RS24 > RS24 > UBA8337. Next base: position 6,276 of record JBMHCM010000070.1, on the reverse strand, counting down.
CCAGCATATAAAAGCCACTATCGGACCCATTATGGGGCCACTTATAGGATAAGACAGATGAATAAAATTCTCATTTTGCCGGGTGACGGCATTGGTCCCGAAGTGATGGGCGAAGTGCGCCGTATCATTGATTGGTTCGGCACGCATCGCGGCTTTCAAGTGACGCTGGATGAAGATCTGGTCGGCGGCTGCGCCTATGATGCGCATGGCGCGGCCATCTCAGATGCCGCCATGCAAAAAGCCATGGACTCGGATGCCGTCCTGCTCGGCGCGGTCGGTGGCCCGCAATGGGATAATGTTGCCTATGATGTGCGCCCGGAAGCCGGTCTGTTGCGGCTGCGCGCGGATATGGAATTATTCGCCAATTTGCGCCCGGCGATTTGTTTCTCGGCTCTGGCCGATGCGTCTTCGCTGAAGCGCGAGCTGGTTGAAGGGCTCGACATTATGATTGTTCGCGAACTGACCGGCGGCGTCTATTTTGGCGAGCCGCGCGGCATTGAAGATTTGGGCAATGGCCAGCGCCGCGGCGTCAACACACAAGTCTATGAGACCTATGAGATCGAACGGATTGCCCGCGTGGCCGGTGATTTGGCGATGAAGCGGGGCAAGAAACTGGCCTCTTCTGAGAAGCGCAATGTGATGGAAAGCGGCCTGTTGTGGAACGAAGAGGTGACGCGCATCATCACCACTGAATTCCCCGACTTGGACTTGGAACATGTGCTGGCTGATAATTGCGCCATGCAATTGGTCCGCAATCCGAAACAATATGATGTGCTGGTCACTGATAATCTGTTTGGCGATATCCTGTCCGATATTGCCGCCATGTTGACCGGCTCGCTGGGCATGCTGCCATCGGCCTCATTGGGCGCACCGGATGCGCAGACCGGTCGTTCGAAATCGCTTTACGAGCCAGTGCACGGCTCGGCGCCGGACATTGCCGGCCAGGGCAAAGCCAATCCGATCGCCTCCATCATGAGTTTTGCCATGGCTTTGCGCTACACATTTGATCTGGGGGCTGACGCTGACCTGCTGGAAAATGCCGTCACCCATGTGCTCGATAAGGGCGTGCGCACCGGCGATATTATGCAGCCGGATATGCAGCTGGTCGGCACTACCGGCATGGGCGATGCCGTGCTGGCCGCCTTGGATGAATTGAGCAAATAAGCGAATTGGGCAAGCAAATGAGTGAACAAGCAAAATATGTTGTCGCCGTGGTCGGCGCGACCGGCAATGTTGGGCGCGAAATGCTCAATATTTTGTCGGAGCGCGATTTTCCCGTGGCCCGTGTCGATGCGGTGGCCTCGCGCCGGAGCCAAGGCAAAGAGGTCAGCTTTGGCGATAAAACGCTGAAATGCCAGGCCCTGGAATTTTACGATTTCACGCAAGCCGACATCGCTTTATTTGCCGCCGGTTCCGGCCCGGCCAAAGAATACGCTCCGAAAGCCGCCGAGGCCGGTTGCGTGGTCATCGATAATTCATCGCTTTATCGGATGGATGATGATGTGCCGCTCATCGTGCCGGAGGTCAATCCGGATGCGATTGACGGCTATACGCAGCGCAATATTATCGCCAATCCAAATTTCTCAACCGCGCAATTGGTGGTTGCCCTTAAGCCGCTGCATGATATTGCCTCCATCAAGCGGGTTGTCGTTTCGACTTATCAGTCAGTGTCGGGTGCCGGCAATGCGGCGATGGATGAGCTGTTCACGCAAACCCGTGCGGTGTTCGTCAATGATGAGCTGAAGCGGGAAAACTTTACCAAGCAAATCGCCTTCAACGTCATTCCGCATATTGATGTGTTTATGAAAGACGGCTCGACCAAAGAAGAATGGAAAATGATTGTCGAGACCAAGAAAATGCTCGACCCGAAAATCGAAATGACCACCACTTGCGTGCGCGTGCCGGTTTTTGTCGGCCATTCGGAAGCGGTCAGCATTGAGTTTGACAGCGCCATTTCCGAAGCAGAGGCGCGCGCTGCGTTGGAAGCGGCACCGGGCCTGTTGATGGTCGACCGCCGCGAAGATGAAGGCTATGTCACGCCGGTTGAATGTGTTGGCGAATATGAGACCTTTGTCTCGCGCTTGCGCACCGACCCGACAGTGGCGCATGGGCTGAATTTGTGGGTGGTGTCAGATAATCTGCGCAAAGGCGCGGCGCTCAATACCGTGCAAATCGCTGAATTGTTGGTCGCCACACATTTGCAGCAAAGCCGCGTCGCGTCATAAATCCAGGCGAAAATAGAAGCGCAAAATTGCGCTTAAAATCACCTCCGGCTATCCGGCGACCTTATCACTAAGCGCGGCCGGCGCCAGCGTGACCGGCCCGTGCGGCAGCTCATCCGGATTGCCGTGATGGGCAATGCGGGCGGCCAATGTGGCGCAACTAATGCCCAAGGCTTTCGGCTCCTTTTTCAAGCTGAGGCCGAGATATAGCGCGGCAAAAAAATCGCCCATGCCATGCGGCGCGTGCGGCGCCCGCGCCGTCTCGCAGCGTGCCACTTGCGCGTCAATTTTCAGCGTCGCAATACGGCCTTCAGAGGCCGGGGCGGAGGTGACAATCAGCTGTTCGCAGTTTAACTGCCGTGCTGCCGCCACCGTCATGGCGGTGTCGTCGCATGGCGCACCGCTCAACGTGTGCAGTTCAAACAAATTGGGGGTCGCCATATCAGCCAAGGGCAGCAAAACATCGCGCAATCCGTCAACCACGGCTTGCGGTACATATAGCCGCCCATGTTCGCCGTACATGTCGCCACAAATCGGGTCGCAACAGACCTTCACATCGGGGCGTTTTTGCTTTAGCCGGCGAATAAGATCGGCCGTCACCTCAATATGCGCGGCGCTTGGCATATAGCCGGTCAGCACCGCATCGCACCCGTCCAGCGCCCCTGCCTTCAGCAGCCAGTCACCCATGGTGCGCACTTGTTCGGGCGGCACGGCGCCCCCGGCCGGCAGACCGGCATCGGGAAATGCTGCCGGATGCGCCGCCAAAAGCGTGGTCGGTAGGCTGACGACCGCCACATCCAACGCCCGCAGAGCCGGTTGCGCCGCTTGCAAGCCGACTTGGCCGCTGGCCACATAGCTTGAAATCATCAAAATTTTTCGCTTTTGGCTCATCTTGCTCCGGCCCATAAAATCGCTAAGCTAGCGCTGACTATAGGGATAACCCGGCAACCAAGAAAGCGCAGAATATGTCTTCACCATCCAGCGATACCACCATTCGACCGCGCCGCTCGGCGCTGTATATGCCGGGCGCCAATGCGCGGGCTTTGGACAAGGCACGTAGCCTTGCCGCCGATTGCCTGATCCTCGATTTGGAGGATGCGGTGGCCCCCGATGCCAAGCCGCAAGCCCGCGCGCAAGTTTGCGAGGCGCTCAGCGCCGGCGGCTATGGCAATCGCGAATTGGTGGTACGGGTCAATGCGCCGGATACGCCATGGGGGGCCGATGATTTGGCGGCTTTGTCGGCGCTCGACGAAGCGGCGCGCCCGGATGCAGTGCTGCTGCCGAAAATTTCGACCGCGCAGGATGTCCATCGCCTGGCGTCGGCGATACCGCAAGGCTGTGATTTATGGATCATGGTGGAGACACCGGAAGCGATTTTCAATCTGCAAGCTCTCGCGGCCCGCGCCAAGGATACGCCGCTGACCTGCTTTGTCATGGGCACCAATGATTTGGCGAAAGAAATGCAGGCCGCTTTGGTGAAAGGCCGCGCCCCGCTCATGACCGCGCTCAGCCTCGCACTGATGGCGGCGCGGCAAACCGGCCTGTGCATTTTGGACGGCGTGTTTAATGATATTGCCGATGCTGACGGCTTTACTGCTGAATGTCAGCAGGGGGCTGATATGGGGTTTGACGGCAAAACGCTTATCCACCCCAGCCAGTTGGCCGGCTGCAATGACATATTTGCGCCATCGGCTGAAGAGGTGGAGCAAGCCCGCGATGTGGTCGCCGCCTTTGCCGACCCGGCAAATGCCGGTCAAGGCGTGTTGAAAGTAAACGGTAAAATGACCGAACTGCTGCACCGCGATATTGCCGCCCGCACCCTGCGCATTGCCGACGCGATTGCAGCGGCTGAAGGGGCGGCTTAGCCAGTCGAGGGGCGCGAAGGCCCGCCAAAAGGACAGCAACATGACCAGCACTGATTATTACCCTGAAGGCCGGATGTTTGAGGATTTCGCACCCGGGCAAGTGATTGCCCATGCGACGCCGCGCACCGTCACTGACGGGGATGTGGCGGTTTATCAAGCGCTCTATGGTGGCCGACAGGCGGTGGTCTCTTCGGCCCCATTTGCCGAACAATTGGGCTATCGCGGCCGGCCGCTTGATGATTGGCTGGTGTTTCATATTGTCTTCGGCAAAACCGTGCCGGATATTTCGCGCCACGCCATGGCCAATTTGGGCTATGCCAATGGCCGCTTTGTGCAGCCGGTCTATGCCGGAGACACGCTCAGCGCGCACTCCACCGTGCTGGGGGTGCGGGAAAACAGATCCGGCGAAACCGGTCTGGTGATGGTCGAGACGCAAGGGCGCAATCAAAACGACCAATTGGTGCTGAGCTATCAACGTTGGGTGATGGTGAAAAAGCGCGATGTCAGTGCCGCCGCGCCAGCCCCGGTTTGGCCGCAACCGGCACCCTTTGTCGCTGCCGCGGATGTGCCGCAGCCGGTCGCTGATTTTTCAGCTTGGGATGATGTGGTGAGCGGCAGCCCGAGACGGTTTGCCGATTATCAGATTGGCGAGGTGATAGAGCATGGTGACGGCACCACTTTGGAAGAGGCCGAGCATATGCTGGCCACGCGCAGCTTTCAAAACACCGCGGCCGTGCATTTTGATGCGCAAATGCAGGCGACCAGCCGGTTTGGCAAAAGATTGATTTATGGCGGGCATATTATTTCGCATGCCCGGGCGATGAGTTTTAACGGCCTCGAAAATGCCGCTTGTGTGCTGGCATTAAACGGCGGCAGCCATGCCGCCCCGGCTTTTGCCGGCGATACGATTTATGCCGCCAGTCAGATCATTGATAAGGCGGAATGGCCCGGGCGCAACGATGTCGGCGCGCTGCGGGTGGCGCATTTTGTCAGCAAAAATGACCGCGCCGCCGTCGCCCACGGGTTAACCGCTGAAGGCAAGCCGGCCGACGGTATTATTTTGCATTTGGATGTCTGGCTGGCCATGCCGCGCTAACCCGACACGGGCGCAAAATCGGCGGCAAACAGCGATAAACTGCGACAATTTGTGCGACCGCACGTCGCGTGGGGTTTTTTGCCGGTAAGCTTGGCCTTTGTCTTTGTTTGGCGTATAAGAAGCGCTTCACAGTTCTGTTTATCAGAGGCTCACATGTCTGAACACACAAGCGCATCGCGGCCGCTTTCGCCGCACATCCAAATCTACCGCTGGACGCTGACCATGATGCTGTCCATTCTGCACCGCGCCACCGGCGTCGCTCTTTATGCCGGCACGGTTTTGCTGGCGTGGTGGCTGCTCGCTGCCGCTTCAGGTCCTGAGGCTTATGCGCAAGTGCAAGCGGTTTCTTCGGCTTGGTATGGTCGCTTGGTCTTGTTCGGTTACACCTGGGCTTTGCTGCACCATATGTTTGGCGGCCTGCGCCATTTCGTATGGGATACCGGCCGCGGCTTTGACCTGAAAACGGTTGAGGTGCTGGCCCGCATTTCGGCTTTTGTGCCGCCGCTCCTGACCATTGCCGTCTGGGTCGCTGCTTATGTTTATTTGGGAGTGCTGTAATGTCTGATATGCGAACCCCTTTGTCGCGTGTCCGCGGCCTCGGCTCAGCCAAAAAAGGCACTGAGCACTTTTTCATGCAACGCGTTACCGCGTTGGCCAATATTCCACTGACGTTGTTTTTGGTTGGAGCACTTGTCGTCCATGCGGGTGCCGATTACGCGACCATGACAGCGTTTCTCGGCAACCCGCTGGTCGGTGTTGTGATGCTGCTGCTCATTGGTTCAGCCTGCTATCACATGAAGCTTGGCCTGCAAGTTGTCATTGAAGACTATGTTCATGGGGAAGCCAGCAAACTATTGGCGCTGATCGCCAATCAATTTTTTGCCCTGACTGTGGCTGTGGCCTGCACATTGGCCGTGCTGAAACTGGTTATTGGATAATCGGGGGCCTAGCGGAGAAAAACTATGAGTTACGAGTTTATCGATCATCAATTTGACGTGGTTGTCGTCGGTGCCGGCGGCTCCGGTCTACGGGCCGCTTTGGGCTGTGCCGAGCGCGGTCTGAAGACGGCGTGTATTTCCAAGGTCTTCCCGAC
>JBMHCM010000069.1:0-10631 GCA_049889915.1 Parvibaculales bacterium | reverse complement strand
CACCGGCCAATGACCATATGATGGAATTTCTGATTATCATCGACGCGCTGCGCCGTGCCTCGGCGCGCCGCATCACGGCTGTGCTGCCCTATTTCGGTTATGCCCGCCAAGACCGCAAGCCCGGCCCGCGGACACCGATTTCTGCCAAACTGGTGGCCAATTTGATTGAAGCGGCCGGTGCCGATCGGGTACTGACCCTCGACTTGCATGCCGGTCAAATTCAGGGCTTTTTCGATATTCCGACCGACAATCTGTTCGCTGCGCCGGTGTTTGTTGACGACATAAAATCGCGCTTTAACGGCCGCGAGCTGATGGTGGTTTCACCCGATGTCGGCGGCGTGGTTCGGACCCGTGCCTTGGGCAACCGCATTGGCGCTGATTTGGCGATTGTCGATAAGCGCCGCGAACGCGCCGGTGTCAGCGAAGTGATGAATATTATTGGTGATGTATCAGGCCGCGATTGCCTGTTGGTCGATGATATTGTCGATAGTGGTGGCACACTGTGCAATGCCGCCGCTGCGCTGCTGGAAAATGGTGCCAAATCGGTTTCTGCCTATATCACCCATGGGGTGCTGTCGGGCGAGGCGGTGAACCGCGTCAATGCATCCAAGCTTGAAAAATTGCTGATTACCGACACCATTCAGCCGACCGAGGCGATTTTGCAGTCGGATAAATTCGACATCATCAAAATTGCCCCGCTGATTGGCGAAGCGATGCAGCGCACCTCTGATGAGAACTCGGTTTCGAGCCTGTTCGACTAAGGCAAAACCGCCGCATTTTTGTTGAAAAGCTTAAGGTTGGGGGCTATAACCCAGCCACGATCCGGTTTTACACCCCTGGAGGAAAACCGGTTTGACCGGCATGGCATGGGCTGTGTCGGGAAATATCGCAACAAAGGAGACATTGATGTCTGATATTTACACAATTACCGCCGCTGTGCGGGAACGGGCCGGTAAGGGGGTCGCTCGTGCATTACGTTCTGAAGGACTGGTGCCGGCCGTCATTTATGGAGACAATAAAGACCCTGAAGGTCTGTCAATTCCGCTGGGAGAGCTGAAAAAGCTCTACAATACCGGCAAGATGATGAGCACGCTGCTGGACCTCGACATTGACGGTAAAAAGCACCGCGCCATTGCCCGCGATGTGCAATTGCATCCGGTGCGCGACGACATTCTGCATGCTGACTTTCTGCGCCTTGGCAAAGGTGCCAAGATTGCGGTTGAAGTGGCTGTGAACTTCCTCAATGAAGAAACCTGCCCGGGCTTGAAGCGCGGCGGTGTATTGAACGTTGTGCGTTACACGGTTGAGCTGAACTGCCCGGCCGACAATATTCCGGCCTCCATCGATTTGGATCTGGCTGAAGCTGACATGAATGACAGCTTGCACATTTCACAAGTGGCCCTGCCGGAAGGCGTGGAGCCGGTGATTTCTGATCGCGACTTTACCATTGCCTCTATTGCCGCACCGGCTTCGCTGAAAAGTGAAGAAGCCAGTGCCGACGATGCGGAAGCTGACGGCGAAGCCGAAGCGGCTGACGGTGGCGATGAGGGCGGCGAAGAGTAATCTTCTCCCCCTGGCCGCTTAAGCGGCTTCCTTTCGGGGAAATAAGATGCAGCTTTTTATAGGCCTCGGTAATCCAGACGCAAAACACGCCAAGAACCGGCACAATATCGGTTTCATGGCAATTGATGCGCTGGCCGAGGCCTATGATTTTGCCCCGTTCAAAGAGAAATATCACGGACTTTTAGCTGAGGGCCGCATCGGTACGGAAAAGGTGCTGCTGCTGAAACCGCAAACCTATATGAATAAGTCCGGCGTCAGCGTGTCTGAGGCGGTCAATTTCTATAAGCTCAGCGGCGACCAAATTCTGGTCTTTTATGATGAGTTGGATTTGCCGCCGGGCAAGCTACGGATGCGCCGTGGCGGTGGCTTTGCCGGTCATAACGGGCTGAAAAGCATCAATGCCCATATGGGCGCAGATTTTCGCCGCGCCCGCCTCGGCATTGGCCACCCGGGCGATAAGGCCAAGGTCAGTGGCTATGTGCTGGGCGATTTTGCTAAGGCGGAAAGCGACTGGCTGAGCGCTTTTTTGAAAGCACTGGCCGACCACGCCCCGCTGGCGGCGCAAGGCGAGGATGCCACTTATCAAACCCGCATTGTCGAGGCGATGCAGGCGATTATCGAGCCGAAAGCGGCGGAGGAGTAAATCATGGGCTTTAAATGCGGTATTGTCGGTCTGCCGAATGTCGGTAAATCCACCCTGTTTAACGCGTTGACCAAAACCGCCAGTGCGCAAGCGGCCAACTTCCCGTTTTGCACCATTGAGCCGAATGTCGGTGATGTTGCGGTGCCGGATGCGCGGCTCGACGCGCTGGCTGATATTGCCCAATCGACCAATCGCATTCCGGCGCGACTGAGCTTTGTCGATATTGCCGGTCTGGTGCGCGGTGCCTCCAAAGGTGAAGGGCTGGGCAACCAGTTTCTCGGCAATATTCGTGAAGTTGACGCCATCGCCCATGTGCTGCGCTGCTTTGAGGATGATGACATTACCCATGTTGAGGGCACGATCGACCCGCTGGCCGATGCCGATACGGTAGAAACCGAGCTGATGCTGGCCGATTTGGAAAGCCTTGAGAAACGCGAGAGCAATTTGCGCAAAAAAGCCGCCGCCAAAGACAAGGACGCGCTGGCTGAGTTGGAATTGGTGGATCTGGCATTGGTTGAATTGCGTGAAGGCCGCCCGGCCCGCGTCGCCGACGTGCCGCAAGGCCGCGAGCGCGATTGGAAGAACCTACAGCTCATCACCTCCAAACCGGTGATTTATGTCTGCAATGTGGAAGAAGACAGCGCCGAGGGCGGCAACAGCCTGTCTGCCAAAGTGGCTGAAAAAGCCGCCGCTGAAAACGCTGAGGCAGTGGTTATCTCAGCCCGCATTGAAGAAGAACTGGCACAGCTGGACGATGCCGAACGGCTGGAATATTTGCAGACTTTGGGGCTGGAAGAACCGGGCCTTAATCGGCTTATCCGGCAGGGCTATGCGCTGCTTGACCTGATTACCTATTTCACCGCAGGCCCCAATGAGAGCCGCGCCTGGACGATTAAGCGCGGCACTGCCGCACCGCAAGCGGCCGGTGTCATTCATACCGATTTTGAACGCGGCTTCATTAAGGCGGAAACCATAGCCTATGGCGATTATACCGAGCACCAAGGCGAACAAGGCGCGCGCGATGCCGGTCGTCTGCGCCAAGAAGGTAAAGAGTACATCGTCGAAGACGGTGATGTGATGTTGTTCCGCTTCAACGTTTAACGGCGCGCGCCACGCATATTGGCCCAAAAGGTAAACAGGCCAATCAACAGGCCGCTCAGCACCACTGTGCCACTGCCCCCCAGCGTTGATATCCACGCTGTTGCCATCAGCGCGGCGACGATAAGCGACAGTCCGAAAAGCTTTATCATATCAGCTCCTTATTTTTATTGTTGAGCGATAGGAAAAGCCTGACAGACAGGCAACGGTTTGACAAGCTTGCAGCAGCTTCATAAGCTGAGCACAGAATAAGAAAAGAGGCGTTCATGACTGCGCAACCGACATTTCACAAGCTAGCCCTGCACCGCCGCGAGACTAACGGTATGGTGTCCATAACTTGTGACCAATTGGATGGCTTCTTTTTTTCAGCCAAAAAAGGCGGACGTATTCGCGAACGCCTACAACGCATGTTGAAGATTGGCTATCAAAGCCGCGGCCAATCTGTGCGCACCTATATAAATGGAAGTGTCTCGCAAGATACCATCCATGCCGTTGTTGAGATGATCCAAAAACAAGAAAAACAAAACGTCTCTCACCATGACCGAAGACGCTTACATTGACGCCGTAAATTCAATTTTACAAAAATATGGAATGGATTGGGGCCGACCGGCCGGGTTTGATGCGCGGGGTCGGTATTTCAGCAATGCGCCGCGCAAAATTTTTGCCGTCTATGTTGAAGAGCCACAATATTTGACAGAAACGCAACGCCGCACCGGCGTGGCCGATTTGGGGGCGTTCTTAACATAAAAAAACCCCGCTCCGTTTCCGGAGCGGGGTTCCGTAGTATCTTCAAGGCGTAAACTAGTGCTGATCAGCCCAAATTTTCCGCATCGAGAAGAACAGGAGACCTGCCAAAATAGACAGGTAAATCAATACCATAAAGCCGGTGCGCTTGCGCTGTTCCAGCTCCGGCTCAGCGGCCCAGTTGAGGAAATGCGTCACGTCCAGTGACATTTGCTCAACCGTTGCTTTCGTGCCGTCGGCATATTCCACCAGTTCATCGCTCAGCGGATTGGGCATGGCAATCTTGCCGCCAGCCATATACGGATTGTAATACAGACCGGCGCGCAACTCGACGTCTTCCGGGGCCTCTTGATAGCCGGTCAGCAGGGCATGGATATAATCCGGGCCGCCGCCACGAGCCTTATTGATGAGGCTCAAATCCGGCGGATAAGCGCCACCATTGGCTGCGCGGGCCGCATTTTCATTCGGATATGGTGACGGGAAGCGGTCTTTCGGCAAACCGTCGCGCTCAAACATATCGCCATAATCATCCGGGCCGTCTTCGACGACATAGTTTTTGGCGATCGCTTTGACTTCCGCGTCTGAAAATTCCGGTCCACCCGGTTGTGACAGATTGCGGAAGGCCAACTGATCCATTGAGTGGCAGCTGGCGCAAACCTCTGTGTACACTTGGTAACCCCGACGCAGTGCGTTGCGGTCATAAGTGCCGAACAGGCCGTTAAAGCTCCAGTCAACAGCCGCCGGATGCTTAGCATCGCCGGCTGCCTGAGCGGGAGCCGCGAGGCCGGTAACGACCACGGCGGCACCCAGAACTGCTTTCAGTGCATGACGCATATTCATATTCCCCCTCGGAAGCCTTATTCGGCAGGTTGCGCTGCCAATACCGGTTCCGATATCGACTCGGGCACCGCTTTCGGCTTCTCAATTATGCCCAACACCGGCAGGACGACCAGGAAGTGAGCGAAGTAGTACAATGTACCGATACGCGCCAGGACAATGTAAATGCCCTCAGCCGGCATCGCACCGAGATAGCCCAGCATCAGGCAGTCAACGACAAACAAGGCGTAGAACTGCTTGAACAGCGGACGATAACGGGCGGAGCGAACTTTTGACGTGTCCAACCACGGCAGCAGGAACAGCACGAAGATGGCGCCGAACATCAGCAACACACCACCGAGCTTATCCGGCACGGCGCGCAGAATGGCGTAGAACGGCAACAGATACCATTCCGGCACAATATGCGCCGGTGTCACCAGCGGATTGGCCTGAATGTAGTTGTCAGCGTGACCCAGCACATTCGGTGCAAAGAAAATGAAGTATGAGAACAACAGCATGAAGATAACCAGCGCGAACGCATCCTTCACCGTGTAATACGGGTGGAACGGCACGGTATCCTGCTTGCTCTTCACCGAAATCCCGACCGGATTGTTATTGCCCGGCACGTGCAGCGCCCAAATGTGCAGAATAACAACACCGAAAATCAGGAACGGAATGAGATAGTGCAGTGAGAAGAAGCGGTTCAGTGTCGGATTATCGACCGAGTAACCACCCCACAGCCAAATGGCGATGTTTTCACCAACAACCGGCACGGCACCAAACAGGTTGGTGATAACGGTTGCGCCCCACAGGCTCATTTGGCCCCATGGTAGCACGTAACCCATAAAGGCGGCGGCCATCATAAGCAGATAGATGATAACGCCGAGGATCCACAACACTTCGCGCGGTGCTTTATATGAGCCGTAATACAGGCCACGGAAAATATGGATATACACGGCCAAGAAGAACATTGATGCGCCATTGGCGTGAATATAGCGGATCAACCAGCCATAATTCACATTACGCATTATGTGCTCAACCGAGTTAAACGCATGGTCAACATGCGGTGTGTAGTGCATTGCCAAGATAATGCCGGTGATGATTTGCGTCACCAGGCAGAACGTCAGAATACCGCCGAAAGTCCACCAATAGTTGAGGTTTTTCGGGGTCGGGTAATCGACAAAACTATCATGCGCCAGACGCAAAATCGGCAGGCGCGTATCGAGCCACTGGGTAAAACCATTGCCCGGATTATAAGTGCTTTCACCGCTCATAAGTCAGTTCCTATCCAATTTTAATACGTGTATCGCCGACGAATTCGTATGACGGCACTTCAAGGTTCTTCGGGGCCGGGCCTTTGCGGATACGACCTGATGTGTCGTAATGCGAGCCATGGCATGGGCAGAACCAGCCATTAAAGTCACCGGCTTGGCCCAGCGGTACGCAGCCCAAATGGGTGCAAATACCAACCATCACCAACCATTCGTCTTTTTTGACGCGATCGGCATCGCCTTCCGGATCCGGCAGGTCTGTCACCGGCACATTTTGTGCTTCGGTAATCTCATCGGCTGTGCGGCGGCGAATAAACACCGGTTTACCGCGCCATGTCACCGTAATCGACTGGCCGGTTTCAACAGCTGACAAATCAACCTCAATGGAGGCAAGCGCTTTGACCGATGCGTCCGGATTCATTTGATGGATCAGCGGCCAAGCCACATTTGCAGCGCCCACGGCGGCAAATGCGCCGGTCGCCAAAAACAGAAAATCGCGACGATTGGTTTCGTCGCCCGTCGGATGTTGTTCGTCCGCCATAATACTCTCCTTCTTGCCCCCTCGCGGCCTGCTCTTTATATACAGTCCGTGAGCAGGCGCAAACTATAGGGTGATGGCGCGTTATATAATGTGTCACCGTGACGCACAATTCGGCTGTTTTTTTGCCGGTAAAATACTCTCTAAGCAATTGTTTTTGCTTATATTTCATTTTGGTCCCGAAAGCCCGAAAGCGAGTTGAAAAAAAATGGATGAAAATCTCTGGAATCAACGAAAAAAAACCGCCTCAGACTGGTTTCGTGACCTACGCGATCAATTATGCGCGCGCCTCGAATCATTGGAGCCGGATGGCGCGGTTTTCGAGCGTAAAATCTGGCAGCGCGGCGACGGTTCATCTGACCTTGGCGGCGGTGAAATGTCGATGTTGCACGGCACCGCTTTCGAGAAAGCCGGCGTGCATATTTCAACCGTTTATGGTGAGTTTTCGGAAGAAATGCAGAAACAAGTGGCCGGTGCCGCCGATGACCCGCGCTTTTGGGCATCGGGCATTTCCGTCATCATTCACCCGACCAACCCCAACGCCCCGACCGCGCATATGACCACCCGTATGGTGGTGACGACCACGGGCGGGTTTGGCGGCGGTGGCGACCTGACGCCGGTGCTGGATGCGGCGCGCAACGCCGAACACGAAGACACCAAGGATTTTCATGGCGCCTATAAAGCCGCCTGCGATAAGCATGACGCCGATTACTATCCGCGCTTTAAGGAAGAATGCGACAAATATTTCTTCCTGCCGCACCGCAATGAAATGCGCGGCACGGGTGGCATTTTCTACGACCATCTCGACAGTGGCGACTGGCAAGCCGATTTTGCCTTTACCCAAGATGTCGGCCGTGCCTTTGTCGATGTCTATCCGGAGATTGCCAAGCGGCGTATCGACCTGCCCTTTGATGACGCCATGCGCGACGAACAATTGCGCCGCCGTGGCCGCTATGTCGAGTTTAACCTGCTTTATGACCGTGGCACGACATTCGGCCTGAAAACCGGCGGCAATGTCGAGAGCATTCTCAGCTCCATGCCGCCTGTGGTAAAGTGGCAGTAAAAGGGCTAGGCAGCTTTGCTGCCCCAGCCCGCCTCCAGAGGGGCAAGACACACTAAGGCTCATTTCATTCGCCAAGTGTTTATAGCCTGTGCAAGCGAGGTGGGTTTGCACCGTAACCCCGCCGAGACGCGCCTAAACCCGCTTCTTCAATTCCGCTTCAACGGCAGCAGCATCTGGAAAGCCCTGCGCGACCCACCAATCCTCTAGTGTTTTGGCCATTGCGCCCATAGCCGGGCCATCGGCCAGACCGGCTGCCTGCATCATTGCACCGGTGAGCGGAAATTTCGGCTTCTCAAAAGCGTGCGCCGCTTGCAGTGCCTCTTCCAGCGCCGCCGCATCGCCCTGCCCGGCTGCCAAAGCCAAATGTGCGCGGTCAGCAACCGCCTCGGCCCCATCAAAATACAGGGCGGCGGGTAAATGCGCCAAATCGAGCGGTCGTTCCATGGCTTTGGCAAGGCGCATGGTCTGTTTTTTCGACAGGCGCAAAGTGGTGGCCATAACTTGCGCCGCATCGACCGATGGCAGCAATGCCATGAGGCGCAAAAGCGGGTCTTGCGTGCGCGCCACCAGCCTGTCCAACACATCGAAGGCGACCGGCTCAATGCCCAAAATGGGACGCAATAAATCGGCCTGCTGCATGGCCTGCACAGCGGCACTGGCGGCCGGCAGCGCCATGATTTTCAGCATTTCGGCCTGCTTGCGCTCGCCGGAAAGATTGCGCAACGGTGCTGCCCCGCTGCGGCAGGCGGCCAGCGCTTGCGGCTTCGGCATGGCCTCAGGGGTCAGCCGAAAATGAAACCGGAAATAACGCAAAATGCGTAAATAATCCTCTTCAATGCGCGCCGTCGCCTCACCGATAAAGCGCACTTTGGCGGCAGCAATATCATCCAGCCCTTGGCCGGTCGGGTCATGCAGCGTGCCATCGGCATCGGCATATAGCGCGTTTATGGTGAAGTCGCGCCGCGCCGCGTCGCCCCGCCAATCTTCGGTAAAGGCCACTTCGGCATGCCGCCCATCGGTCTTCATATCGACCCGCAGCGTGGTGATTTCGTAAACCAAGGGCGTCTCGCCATCATATAAAATGGCCGACACCGTGCCGTGCTTAATGCCGGTCGGCACCACTTTTATGCCGGCCGCCTGCAATTTGTCGGTCACTTGCTGCGGCAGCAAATTGGTCGCCATATCGACCTCGGTATCGACATTTGCCTGATGCATCAGCGCATCGCGCACGCACCCACCGACGCAGCGCGTGATTGCGCCATCGCCATTCAGTGCCGTCAAAACGGCCTGCGTTTGCGGACGGTCAAGCCATCCGCGATAAGGCTCTTGCAGCTTGCTCATTCGTTCTACTCAAACCGACCGGGAACAATCTCGCCGTCTTTATAGCTCGGTGAAATATAGGTGCCGCCCGGTTCATTGCCGGTGGCCAGCCGATAGCTCATCAGGCTGACGAGCACCAGCAGCAGGCCGACCAGCGCCGCTATGGCATAATTGAGTTTCTTTTTCTCGTCCGGCTGCTGTTTGGCGATAAATGTCATCCACGCCCAAGTGACCAAAAACGGCGCACTGAACAGCAGTAGATTTATCAAAATCACTCGGATCATTCAGCTATCCTCCGGCTCATATGCATCAACATGCCTGCCGTCGCTCCCCAAATATTATAGCCCTGATAATCCATGGAATAAAAGTCCCACATGCGCCCCTGCCACTCGCCTGACCGGGTTTCGTAATTATCGGCATGCAGCGCAATACGGGCCGGCACCTCAAAAATATCGGCTACTTCATTGGCGTCCGGCGTCAGCGTAAAACCGGGCCGGACAAAGCCGACCACCGGCAGGATGATGAAACCGGTGCCGGTCTGATAAGTGTCCAGCACACCGGCCACTTCGACATAATTCCGGTGGAGGCCGATCTCTTCTTCCGCCTCGCGCAGGGCGGTGATGATGGGGCTGTCATCATTCTCTTCCACCTTGCCGCCGGGAAACGCCACCTGACCGGAATGTTTGTCGAGATGGTCGGCGCGCCGCGTCAACAATATGGACGGCTCGTCTGCATGCTCGATCAAGGGCACCAACACGGCGGCCAGTCGCAAATCCTTGGTCAGTTCAGCAATCTCGGTTTTGCTTAATTGATGGTCAACCCGTTGGTCGCGCAATTGGCCGAGGCCGTTCAGCTGCTCCGGCTGCGGCAGCTCAGTGCTGACAATATCTTGCAGTTTGGCGCGATAATTCATTACAAATCAGCCAGCTCTGCGGCTTTGCAGATTGGGAAAAACTGCCCATGGCTCCACACGCCGAAATCCTCGCCATGCTCGACGCCAAGCGCAACCAAATCGTAAAATACCGAGCGCGCAATCAACGCCTCAAGCCGCGCCCGCACATGCACATAAGGCGCCGGTTGGCCGGTTGCGGCGTCAATCTCAAAGCGCAAAACATGCTCCGGCCCGGCCTCGGTAAAATCGCCGACATTGGTTTCAAAACGCAATATCTGACCTTCGCCTTGGCCGCTGACCTCCATCAAGGTCGCAACAAATGGCGCGTCTTCCACCTCAACGCGAATTTTCTCGACCGGCGTCACGAGATAATGTTCGCCATCCTCATCATGGCGCAAAATGGTTGAGAACAGCCGCACCAACTTTTTACGGCCAATCGGCGAATTGTCGTAATACCACTGCCCGTCGCGGGCGATTTTCATGCCGATATCGCCGCAATAATCCGGGTTCCACAAATGCACCGGCGGCAAGCCCTTTTCGCCGGTCTGTTTATTGGCACCGGCTTTTTCGGCATCGGCGATGACTTTCATCAGCGCATTGGCGGCTTCGTCTGACATATGGGTTTCTCCTTGCCGGAGAAACTAGCACAATTCCGGAGCCGGGCGAACCAATCCGCTTAGCCT
>JBMHCM010000068.1:0-5997 GCA_049889915.1 Parvibaculales bacterium | reverse complement strand
GCCTTGCTTGGTCAGCCAGTTCGCATCTTGCCATTCAGGCAAAGCTGGTAGCAAAGGCAAAGCCGCTTGAACGGCTTTCATCAACACTTTGGCCGATAATCCGGCGGTCAGCGGGTAAACCGGCTCAATTATCGGCAGCGCCTCAAAGGCGGCTTTTGACAGCATATGGTCGGGATGGGCGATTTGCAGCTGGTCGCGAAACCGCTCAACCCGGCCGGAAACCAGCCGCACCGCGCCTTCCGGCATGACTTTGCCAAGCCAATCCCCGCGGGCGCGAAAAAACACCAGCGACAGATAGCCGGTCTCGTTTTGACACAAAATACGATAAGGCAGATTGCGCCGTCGCGGCACTTCGTGCTTCACCACTTCAACTTCAAAGGTAGCAATACGGCCGTCCTCAACCTCATTCAGCGGCGGCCGATATTGCCGATCAATCAAATTTGACGGCAGATGGTGCAGCAAATCGATGACCTTATCGCCGGTAAATTCCGCCAAAATTTGGCCGAGTTTCGGCCCAATGCCGGGCAAAGTGGTGGCATCGGCAAATAGCGGGTCCAGTCGGCTCGGGCGCATATCGCTCCTTTTTCGTGAGTCGGCATAGTCTAACACACAAACACCCCTATATCAGGGGCAGACGGCTTGGTGACAAACACCGGCAATTTGCTATAAACCGGCCAAACGAGGACAGCTAATGATGCAAGAACTGGATGCCGAACGGCGCAAACTCTATTTCCGCTCCAATCATCGCGGTATTAAGGAAATGGATATTATTTTCACCAAATTTGCCGAGACCGTTTTGCCGGATTTGCCGGACAACGATTTGGTCGACTATCAGCGCATTTTGGAATTGCCGGATGATAAGCTGTTCAGCTGGGCAACAGGCCGCGAAACCGTGCCGGATGAGCTGCGCTCACCCTTGCTCGATCGTCTGGTCAGCCTCGATTATATGTAATTGACGGCCTGCCACGCGTGACGCAAACCCTCAATCACCTAATCGCCACAGACGGCAGCCTGCATATAGGCGGCGCACCGAAGGGCTTTCAGCCTTTGGTGCTGGCCGATATGGCACGCGCTGCCAATGGGCGGCTGGTCTATATTGCCCGCGACGCGTCGGCCGCTTCAACCATGCGCGATATGTTGCGGTTTTTTGCGCCGGATATTGCACAGCTATATCTTCCGGCTTGGGATTGTCTGCCGTTTGACCGCTTGTCGCCGCAGCTTTCCGTCATGTCTGAGCGTATGGCAACGCTGGCCGCTTTGCCGCAATATGACGGGCAGGCGCATATTCTCATTACCACCATTTCGGCGGCGGCGCAGCGCATGCCGGCGCGCACCGTTATGGCCAATCTGTCCTTCGCCTTGCGGCCCGGACAAATGGTCGATTTGGAGGCTCTGACCGGCTTTTTAGCAGGCAATGGCTATGCGCGGTGCTCAACCGTTATGGAACCGGGCGATTATGCCATTCGCGGTGGCATTGTTGATTTATTCGCACCGGGCCATGAGACGCCGGTGCGGCTCGATTTATTCGGCGACACTTTGGAGAGCATTCGGCCGTTTGATCCGGAAACCCAACGCACCACCGGCCAATTGCAGGCGCTCGACCTGACGGCAGCCGGTGAGGTGCATCTCGATCAAGAAGCCATTTTGCGGTTTCGGCGCGGCTATGTGCAGGCCTTCGGCACGGTAATGGATGAGGACCCGCTCTATGCCGCCATCAGTGACGGGGCGCGGCATCAGGGCATGGAGCATTGGCTACCTCTGTTTCACGAAACGCTGGAGACGCTGTTCGACCATTGCGGTGCCTGCCTTTATGTCGCTGACGGGCAAATTGAGGCGGCGTTGACCGATCGGTTGGAGCAAGTGCAGGATTATTACGATGCCCGCCACGAGGCGCTGCAAAATGCCGAAGCGGGGCGGCGGGTCATCAAACCCTTGCCGCCGGAGCAGCTGTATATTTTGCAAGATGAATGGCAGCAGCGGGTCAGCGAACAAAAATGGCGGAGTGTTAGCAGTTTTATGCACCCCGCGGAGACACGGGCGGTTAATCTGGAAGCCCGTGACGGGCATAATTTTGCCGCCGAGCGCAAGCAGCAAGACATTAATCTGTTTGACGAGGTGGTCAGCTATATCACCGCGCAACAGCAAGCGGCGCGGCAGGTTGTGCTTTTGGCCTCCAGCACCGGTGCGGTTGAGCGCATGGCCAGCCTTTTGCAAGAGCATGGCGGCAGCAGCCTGCCGATTATCGATAGCTGGCCCACCAAGCCGGAAGGCACGCTGCCGTTTATGGCCGTGTGCGGCATGGAGCATGGCTTTCAGACCGAAACGCTCAGTGTGCTGACCGAGCAGGACATTCTTGGCGACCGAATGGTGCGGCGGCCGGGCCGCAAAAAGGCAGAAAACTTCCTGACAGAGGCGTCCAGCCTTAACCCCGGTGACCATGTGGTGCATGTCGAGCATGGCATTGGCCGCTTTGAGGGACTGCAAACCATTGATGTCGGCGGTGCGCCGCATGATTGCCTGAAGCTGGTTTATCACGGCGACTCGCGGCTGTTTTTGCCGGTTGAGAATATCGAACTTCTAAGCCGCTTTGGCGGCGATGATATGACCGTGCAGCTTGATAAAATCGGCGGCACAGCCTGGCAAATGCGCAAAGCCCGCTTGAAAGAAAAGCTCAAGCTGATTGCCGATGAGCTGATTAAAGTCGCCGCTGAACGGGCCATGCGTGAGGGTGAAAAGCTGCTGCCCGACGCCGCCTTGTTTGACGAATTTGCCGCCCGCTTTCCGTTTGAGGAAACCGAGGACCAACTTGACGCCATTGAAGCGGTTATTGACGACATGTCGAGCGGCCGCCCGATGGATCGCTTGATTTGCGGCGATGTCGGCTTTGGTAAAACCGAAGTCGGTCTGCGCGCTGCCTTTGTTGCGGCGCTGGCCGGTAAACAAGTCGCTATTGTCGCGCCAACCACTTTGCTGGCCCGCCAGCACGCTAAAACTTTCAAACAGCGTTTCGCTGGTCTGCCGGTAAGCATTCGTGAATTGTCGCGGCTTATCTCCGGTAAAAACGCCGCCGAGACCAAAGAGGGGCTGAAAACCGGCACAGTCGATATTGTTATCGGCACACACGCCTTGCTGGCCAAATCCATTGAGTTTCAGCGGCTTGGTCTGGTGGTTGTCGACGAAGAGCAGCATTTCGGCGTAGTGCATAAGGAGCGGCTGAAAAAGCTGCGCGCCGAGGTGCATATGCTGACACTGACGGCGACGCCAATACCGCGGACGCTGCAAATGGCGCTGACCGGGGTTCGTGATCTGTCGCTGATTGCAACGCCGCCGGTCGATAGGCTGGCCGTGCGCACCTACGTGACGCCATTTGATGCGGTGGGCATTCGTGAGGCTTTGCTGCGCGAGAAATATCGCGCCGGGCAGAGTTTTATCATCGTGCCGCGCATTTCTGATCTGACCGAGATTGCAGAGTATCTCAGCGAAACCGTGCCGGAAATTAAGTTTGTACAAGCACACGGGCAGATGTCAGGCGGGGAGTTGGAATCACGGATGAACGCCTTTTACGATGGCGAATATGACGTGCTGCTGTCGACCTCGATAATCGAAAGCGGCCTCGATATTCCATCCGCCAATACCATTGTCATTCACCGCGCCGACATGTTTGGGCTGGCACAGCTTTACCAAATGCGCGGCCGAGTGGGGCGCTCAAAAACGCGCGCCCATGCTTATCTTACATATAATGAAAACAATGGTTTAACGGAAGGCGCGGAGAAAAGACTTAAAGTTATGCAATCACTCGACAGCCTTGGTGCCGGATTTAATCTGGCGTCTTATGATCTCGATTTGCGTGGCGCCGGTAATCTGGTTGGCGAGGAGCAATCGGGTCATATCAAAGAAGTCGGATACGAACTTTATCAAGCCATGCTGGAGGAAGCTGTGGCCGACCGGCAGGGCGAGGCGATTGAAGAGAGCTGGTCACCGGCCATTAATGCCGGTATCTCCGTGCTGATCCCGGAGAATTTTGTTCCTGAACTCGATCTGCGTATGGGACTGTATCGCCGTCTGTCAGCCATGACGGCGCGGGAAGACATTGACGCTTTTGCCGCCGAACTGATCGACCGCTTTGGCAAACTGCCCGATGAAGTGCGGCATTTGCTGGATGTGTTGACCATTAAGATTGATTGTCTGGCCGCCGGGGTGGAGAAAATCGATGTCGGGCCGAAAGGGGCAGCGATATTCTTCCGCAATCAAAGCTTCGCCAATCCGGAGCGGCTTATCGGCTATGTGACCGAGCACCAAGAGCGGGTGAAAATTCGCCCCGACCAAAGCCTTGTCTTCCGAGCCAAATGCGACGATGCCGATGATCGTTTGCGTCTCGCCGGGCAAGTCGCCGGCAGATTGGCAGAACTGGCGGCGTAAGCTATTGCACGGCCAGCTTGGCATGCGCTTTGGTGAGAAATTTATTGAGATATTCCGGTTCTTGCGCGCCCATCAGCAGAAACTTGCCACCGGCCAAAAAGGCAGGCACGCCATGTACGCCCAGATCACGCGCAGAAGCATCATCATTGCGGGTTTGTTCGATATCGCGGTCGCTTTCAAACAGGTCGGCCAGCAGCGGCACATCCATGCCATGCGCGCCGGCAATCTTCAGCAAAACGGCAACATCGCCGATAAACTGACCTTTTTCAAAATGCGCCGAAAACAGAGCTTCGGCAATTTGATGCTGCTGGCCGGTACTGGCTGCCCAGCGCAACAGACGATGCGCATTCATAGTGTTGGGCGTGCGTTGAATGCGGTCAAAAGCGAAATCAATATCAGTACCTTCAGTCGCCGCTTTGATATTGGCGCGCATTTGCTTGGCGCCTTCCGCGCCATAACGGGCCTTCATTTTGGCGGTCAGGTCAGCTCCCTCTGCCGGTGTGTCGGGGTAGAGTTGATAGGGCCGCCACATCAAATTGATTTTGAAATCCGTTACCTCGGCCAAAGCGGCATCCAGCTTGCGCTTGCCGATATAGCACCATGGGCAAATCACATCGGAAATAACGTCCAGTTGCAAAACCGGCAGGTCGGATGTTTGGGCTGTGTCAGTCATAATGTCTCTCCCTCCCTGCATACTGGCAAACTTCGGCAAACTCTGTCAAAGTGCCCGCAGTTTGGGAGACTGAGATGAGCATACAGACCAGCACAGAATTGACCGGCAAAACCGCTTTGGTGACCGGCGCCAGTTCCGGCCTTGGCGAGCGTTTCGCGCGGGTCTTGGCTGCTGCCGGTGCGACAGTCATTATCGCGGCACGGCGCGCCGACCGGCTGGACGCATTGAAACAAGCGATTGCTGACGATGGCGGCAATGCGCATGTGGTGGCGCTGGATGTCACGCACCTTGATAGCCTGCCGGGCTTTTTTGAGACCCTAAAGGCGGACGGCTTATTGCCGGATATTTTGGTCAATAATGCCGGTTTGGGCATTCCAAAACCGGCCACCGAAACCACGCCGGAGGAATATGAGACGGTGCTGAACACCAATCTGACCGCACCGTTTTTCCTGTCGACCGAATTGGCCAAACATCATATGGCGGCCAAAACCGAAGCGCGTATCATCAATATCGCCTCGGTTGGCGGCTATCGGGTGCTGCCCGGCAATGTTACTTATTGCATGTCAAAATCGGGCATTTTGATGATGACACGCAGTCTGGCCCGCGAATGGGCGCGGTTTAACATTAACGTCAATGCCATTTGCCCCGGTTACATTGAGACCGAGATCAATGATTTTTGGTGGCAAACAGAAGGCGGACAGAAGCAAATCCAGTCTTTCCCGCGCCGCCGTTTGGGCGAGAAAAGCGATTTGGACGGTACGCTGTTGCTGCTGGCCGGGCCTTTGGGCAAGGGCATGACCGGCTCATCCATCACCGTCGATGACGGGCAATATATTTAAGGACCCCCATGCTGGTTGATAGTCATTGCCATCTCGATTTCCCTGATTTCGCTGAAGACCGCGACG
>JBMHCM010000067.1:0-3692 GCA_049889915.1 Parvibaculales bacterium | reverse complement strand
CGAGAATATCCAGCACATTGCCGGCGACACGGGCGTGAAACGCAGCATGGCCGGTCAACTGCGGTGCCGCATGCTCAGCCAAGAAATGCTGCAACGCTTTTAACAAAGATGGTGCGGAAGGCCGGTCTTGCATTAATCCTCTC
Source organism: Parvibaculales bacterium (assembly GCA_049889915.1). Classification (GTDB taxonomy): domain Bacteria; phylum Pseudomonadota; class Alphaproteobacteria; order RS24; family RS24; genus UBA8337. Next base: position 3,549 of record JBMHCM010000067.1, on the reverse strand, counting down.
CCAATATCATGCGCAGCAAATCAATCTCGGTTTCCGAGGCGCGCCGCCCAATCGCCCCGCGCTCAATCGATGGGTCGAGGCCGCTCTCAAAACTTTGCGTCATCAGCGCAGCGCACATAATGCCCCATTTCAATGTGCCGAGAATTTCCCAAAACCGCGCCGCCGCTTTATCGACCGTGCCGCCATGCGCTTGATAAGCGTCATAAAAGGCCTGCCGATGGCCAAACCCGCCGACCGGCTTGTCATGCTGGCCGAAGCGCCAGCTCGGCACGCAAATCCAGCCCAAATCTTCCATCGGGTCGCCAATATGCGTCAGCTCCCAATCGAGCAGGGCAACCAGCCCATCCTCCGGCGACACCATAATATTGCCATTGCGAAAATCGCCATGTACCAGAGCTGGTGGTTTGGCGCTCGGCAAATGGTCCGTTAGCCATTTAATGGCCAATTCAAACACCGGGTGCGGATGCCCGTAATCGCGTAAAAAGCCGGTATATTTGGCCAGCTCTCCGGCCGCATCCGACACTGGCAAATCCGGCAGGCTGCCCACCGGCAGGCTATGCAGCTTGGCCAGCAGCGCTCCGCATTGCGCGGGCAACAAATCGCGGGAACCGGAAAAGGCCTCATCGCGCAAAATCTTGCGGGCAATCGTTTCGCCCTCGATAAAGTCCATAATATAAGCCGGGCCGAGGCCGTCTTGCGGGGCGCAAATATGCGCGACACGCGGCACGGCGATACCGGCCTCAGCGGCGGCTGCCAAAATGGCTGCTTCGCTGTCTTTACTGAGGGCGGCCGAAGCGCTTTCTTGCCCATTTGGGTTGCGCCGCAACACATAGGCTTGGCCGTTGCAGACAAACCGCCAGCTTTCTTGGCTGGCTCCACCGGATAGTCGCTTCACCGCTTCGGCCGGTGTGCCGAATTGCGTTTTACAAACAATATCCAACTGCTCGATTACGGATGACGGTGTGTCTGCTCCCATTTGCAAAAATTGCCATGACATCGTGACAGGTGCAAGCACCTTAATAGCCCGACGGTTTCACATTGGAAAATTTTCGATCAAACGATCGTGGCGAGCATATCGCCCTGAAGCTTTACTAGTGTTAAGATCAATAAGGCATTAAACATGCAGCCAGCTGTGGAATCAGCCGATAGTCAAAACATGTCTGAAATTCTCGACCCGCCGAAGAAAAAGCGCACACTGCTGGGCGCGCTGCGCACTTATTTTCTCACCGGACTGGTCGTCACCGCGCCGATTTACATCACTTTTTACCTGATGCTGTGGTTCGTCGAGTTTCTCGACGATTATTTCCGCCCATGGATACCTGAGGTCTATTGGCCGACCACCTATCTGCCGTTCGACATCCCCGGTGTCGGCGTGGTGTTGGCTTTGGTGCTGTTGACACTGATTGGTGGGCTGACCGCCAATTTCCTCGGCCGCACATTACTGAAGCTTGCCGATCGGCTGATCCGGCAAATCCCTATGGCCGGCACTGTCTACACCGCCCTGCGGCAAATCTTTCAAACCGCGGTACGCGAGGATGGTGAGAGTTTCTCACAAGTCGCGCTGATTGAATATCCGCGCAAAGGGCTGAACGCCATTGCCTTTGTCACCAAAACGGCCGACCGCCGTGTTAATGAGGCGACCGGTAAGACTATGGTCGGCGTGTTTTTGCCGACCACGCCGAACCCGACATCGGGTTTTCTGCTGTTCGTGCCGGAGGATGAATTGGTCATTCTCGACATGACAGTAGAGGAGGGCGCCCGTTTGGTCATCTCAGCCGGCCTGGCTGATGAGGAAACCAACGCTGAGACGGATTAACTGATTTTTAAGGTCCGCGTCCCGTATTTTTGGTAATCTAAACGTAAGTAAAGTAATCGTAGGACCCAGGATTTGGCGGATACACCGGAAACCGGCAATGGCACGGATGCCGAAAACAGCAGTGCCACGCCTCAGGCAGATGCTGCGACGGCTCAGATTGACGATTTCATCAACGTCAACATCGCTCAAATTGCCCCTGACTATTCCAATTTTGTTATTAATAATCAAGGGTTTGACGATGCATCCGGTGATGTGCAGTTGAACTTGGATGGCAGCTTGCCCAGCGGCTTTTCATTAAGCACCGGCTCGGACATCACCATTTCCCCCGATAGCTGGTCAGGCGATGGCAGCAGCCAAGGTGAAGCCGATAGCGACGAGATTTCCGATTTCGACAGCGATGGCGATTCGTTGGAAGCTGAAGCTGTGGTCGGCGAATTGCGCGCCGGTGATGCGGCCGGTCAACAACCGCAAGCTGATAGCGGCGCGCGCGGCAGTTCATCCGCCGCTGCCGGGCAATCGGCCGGTGCCGCAGCCGCCGCATCTTCGGCCGCCTCAGGCGCAGCGGCAGCACAACCCGTTGCAGCCGCCGGTCCGGCCGCGCGATCGGGACAGGCCTCGCGCCCCGGTCGTTCCGGCAATATTGACCAACAACAATCAACCAGCGTTTTCGATCAATTGACCGCCGAGGTGGTTATCACTTCGGTCGCCATTGTGCCGGCCATCGCCTTGCCAACCTTGGCCGCCGCCGAAACCGACACGGCCAGCGCACTGCAAAGCAATGATGTGCGCGCCTTGCCGGAAACTGAAGCCACTGACCGTGCCCAGCAAGAAGTGGCTGCTGCCGCCAATCGGGCCGAGGCGACGACTGCTGCGCCACCGCCGGAGGCCGCGGCCGCTGATGAAGTGGTGGTTGAAGCTGCCGCGGAAGAGGCGGTCGCAGAGCAAGAAGCCGTGCCGGAAGTCATCGAAGAAGCGCCGGCCGAGGAGGCGGCCGCTGCCGAAGCGGTTGAAGAGGCCGCTGAGGAAGCGCTGATTGAAGAAATCATCGAGGAGTTGGAAGAAGCCGTTGAAGAAGTCGAGTCGGTCGAAGATGAGGTGATTGCCGCCGCCAATGACGCGGTTGACGACATTATTGATGCCGTTACACCGGCACCCGAACCTGCGCCATCGCCGTCTCCGGCTCCCACGCCAACACCGCCAAGCAATTCGGCCCCGAGCGTCACAGCCATTGCCGATACGGGCAAGACGGAAGACAGTGCCGCTTACACCATCGACTTGCTGAACGGGGCAGCCGATGCCGATGGCGATACGTTGAGCGTCACCGACAGCTCCATCACGGCGGTTGACCAAGCTGGCAATGCTTACACGCTGCCCAATGGCGCGGCGTCTGTGTCAGGCTCAACGCTGAGCATCGACCCAAGCACGCTCAGCGAGATGACGCTTGGCGACGAGGTGGTCATCACTGTCAGCTATGATGTGTCGGACGGCACAACCACCACTGCCAATACGGCGACCGTGACGCTGGACGGTACCAATGAAGCCCCGAGCGTCACCGCCATTAGCGATAACGGCAAGACGGAAGACAGCGCGGCTTATACCATCGACCTGCTGAACGGCGCGGCCGATGCCGATGGCGATGCGTTGAGTATCACCAACAGCTCCATCACGGCGGTTGACCAAGCTGGCAATGCTTACACGCTGCCCAATGGCGCGGCGTCTGTGTCAGGCTCAAC
>JBMHCM010000066.1:0-7503 GCA_049889915.1 Parvibaculales bacterium | reverse complement strand
TCCAATTGCGGCCCGGCCATAAACAGCACGGTGGCGAACAGCAGCAGCCAAGGCACAGCCGCCGCAAAAACCTGCGGGTCGGTTTGCAACAAGGCCCAACCGCCCAACAGGCCGCCGATAAAGGCCAGTGGCATTTGCCACATTAGGTCGCGCCAATAGCCCGCCATATGCTTGCGATAACCCAGCACACCGGTGATATAGCCGAATGTGGCGGCAAACGTATTGGTCGCATTGGCAATAATCGGCGGCATGCCGGTAAACACCAAAGCGGCAAAAGTGACGCCACTGCCACCACCGGCCAGCGCATTCATCGTGCCGCCAATCAGACCGGCGATAAAAAGAAGAAGGGTTTCGGTCACGCGTCTAACTCAATCACCACCGGCACGTGATCAGACGGTTTTTCCCAGTCGCGCGTATGGCGGTGAATGTCAAAACCGATAAGCGTATCGGCGGCCAGTGGTGACATCAGGTGATGGTCAATGCGGATGCCGTTATTCTTCGGCCATGCACCGGCTTGGTAATCCCAAAATGTGTAAGTGTCGTCGCTGGTTTGCGCCGTGTCGCCCACCGCTTCACTCAAGCCCAAATTCAGCAGACTTCGAAAGGCGGCATGGGTTTCAGGCCGATACAGCGCATCGCCTTGCCAGCCGGCCGGGTCATAACAATCTTGCGGATGCGGTATGACGTTATAATCACCGGAGAGGATAAACGCTTCTTCGTAAGACAGTAGCGTTTCGGCATGCGCCTGCAGGGCGGCCATCCAGTTCAGCTTATAGACATATTTCTCATGTTGGCCGTCATCGCCGGTCGGGTTGCCATTTGGCAGATACAGCGAGGCGACGCGTAGCGCGCCTTTTTCCGTTGAGACAACGGCTTCGATATAACGCGATTGTTCGTCTTCAAAATCGGGCAGGCCACGACTGACATCTTCCAAAGGCAATTTGGAAAGCAGGGCGACGCCATTATAAGTTTTCTGGCCATGCGTCTCGACATTATAGCCAAGCGCCTCAATCTCGGCGCGCGGAAACGCTTCATCAACGCACTTCAACTCTTGCAGGCCGACAATATCGGGTTGCGCTTCTTCGAGCCAGCGCAGCACGTTAGGAAGGCGCGCCTTAATCGAATTAACGTTCCAGCTGGCAATTTTCATAACAATGTCCGTGGTCGCGCCGCGCCGGGCCAGCGCGGGCTAAATATCAAAAGAAGTGCCGCAGCCGCAAGAGGCAGTCGCATTGGGGTTTTTGATTTGAAAGCTGGCGCCAATCATATCATCCACCCAGTCGATTTCGCTGCCTTGCATATATTGCAACGACATATCATCAATCAGCACGGTGACGCCATCGCGCGAAAAGGCGAGGTCTTCATCCTTGCGTGTATCTTCAATGGAGAAGACATAAGAAAAACCGGAGCAGCCACCGCCTTGCACGGCAACCCGCAGGCAGGCGCCATCACCCTCATGAGCGAGGATTTTGGAGATTTGCGCTGCGGCGCTATCGGTGATGCCAAAGTCAGTTTCTTGCATGCTTCATAAATAAGGCGGTTTCTTTATCGATTCAAGCTAGCATGAACTATGGACGTCACGCGCTACGACAAAGAACTAACACGCGCCCATTGGGATTTGCTGCTGGAGGCCGACCCGTGGCTGGAAGCGGTACAAAAATATACGCCGCCGCAAAACCCGGCAGCTGAATTGTTTGTCATCGGCCAGCCGCATAAACCATACGCGCTTTGTGTTACTGTGCCGATTGAAGGTGGGCTTGAGATTAAAAACATTGCCACGCGCACCATTATGCGGCGGCAGGGCATGGCGTCGGCACTGATACAGCATGTTATTGATGTGGCGCGTCAGCGTGGGTTGGCCATGGTGGAAATCGGCACCTCAACAACCGGCCATGATCAAGTCCGGCTATATGAGAAAAACGGCTTTAAACGCGACGGCATTTTACGCGGGTTTTTTCTGCGTTATCCGGAACCGATTATCGAAAACGGCATGTTGGTGAAAGACATGCAAATGCTTCGACTGAGGATTTCTTAATCAATTTAGATTATTGAAAATAGCGGTCTTTCTCTCATTGACCGGCTATGGCACTGTGCCGCTTCGGCGCAAATGCCGCCCTGCACGCGAATAACAATAATGAGGTAAACCGTGCACCATGACGATAATAATAACGGCCAGTGGGTAATCATTTTGGTGATATTGGGCTTTCTCGGCGTCATGCTGTTGACGGCCAGTTGCGCCCGCATTGAAACCACGCCGCCGCAAACGCAATTATTCCCGGCCCCCATTCGCACGCTGGCGGTCGATTATGATACCGCTTTGGCGCTTAGCATTGGCTGGTTTGATGCGCATGAGGCGGAAATCACCGAGATTGACCATGGCCAAAATTTCGTTGAAGGGCGCTTCGGTCTTAGCGGTGATGATGCGCGACTTGATTGCGGCAGCTTTCAGGTCGACACGGCCCTCAGCCAGCCAAATTTGCTGAAGATAGCCACTGTGCGGATTAACCTGCGCGAGGTGTTTGGCAGCCATGTGGAAGCCCGCATTACCGTGACCGGCAGTTACAAAATCACCGTTATTGATAATTATGCCGCGCGCCTGATAAGCCGCAATGGGCCGTGCCTGTCGCGCGGCGGGCTGGAGCGCGAAATTTTTGCTTTTTTGAACGGGCCGATTTAGCGGCGGGCGAGGCCTTTCGCCGCTTCCCATCAGCACCAAACGCTTTTACAACCTTTGTATGAGCCATCTCGTTTATCACGCGCCCTATGCCTGTCAGCCCTTCGTCGGAGAGGGCGGGTCGCGCGGCCGCTTGCACGATGAAGCGGAAAGCAAAACCCGCACCCCATATCAACGCGACCGCGACCGTATTTTGCACTGCGGTGCATTTCGGCGGTTGAAGCACAAGACGCAAGTGTTTCTTGCCCATGTCGGCGATTATTACCGCACCCGTTTGACGCACTCGCTTGAGGTGGCGCAAATCGGTCGCTCGATTGCCCGCGAATTGGGGCTGGATGAAGAGCTGACCGAGACCCTGTCGCTGGCTCATGATTTGGGGCATACGGCTTTTGGTCATGCCGGTGAAGACGCACTGCATGCCGCCATGCAACCGTTTGGCGGCTTTGACCATAATGCGCAGACCTTGCGCATCGTCACCCAATTGGAGAAACGCTACATCCCGTTTGATGGGCTGAACCTGAGTTGGGAGTCGTTGGAGGGGTTGGTCAAACATAATGGCCCGCTGCTGGTTGACGGGAAATGCCTTGAGGATTTGCCGTTCGCCATTCAGCAACATGCGGCGCAGCAGGATTTGCATTTGCACACTTGGCCGTCGGCCGAGGCGCAAGTGGCGGCCCTGTCTGATGACATTGCTTACAATAATCATGATATTGATGACGCCTTGCGCGCCAATCTCATCACACTGGATGATTTGCGCGAGCTGCCGCTGACCGGCGATATTTTGCGGCAGATTGAGGCGACGCATGGAAAAATTGACGCCAAGCTGGTGCGCCATGAATTGGTGCGCGAGATGATTTCCAAAATGATTGCCGATTTGGTGACCGTCATTCGCACCACGCTGGATGTTGAGCGTATTGAAACAGCCGATGATGTGCGGCAATTGGGGCGGCCGCTGGCAGCTTTCTCGCCGCAAATGGAAGAGCAGCACCGGACGATAAAATCCTTCCTGTTCGAGCGGGTATATCGGCACCACACGGTCAACGGCTCGATGAGCAAAGCGCGACGTGTCATGCGCGATTTGTTTGATTTGCTGTTGGCCGAACCTGAATTGCTGCCGCATGAATGGCGGGCTCGTGCCACGGCCGGAGACGAAACGCTGAAGGCGCGCATTATTTGCGATTACTTGGCCGGCATGACCGATCGCTTTGCGATGGAAGAGCATCGTCGGTGGTTCGACATTTCTGACACAATGGCGTAAACAGCTGCGATGAATTTATTTGCTGATATTGAACACGTATTGCGTGAGGCACTCGGTCGGCTGCAAGCCGATGGGACCTTGCCTGCCGATTTGAATTTGGACCGGGTAGCGGTCGAGCCGCCGCGCGATGCGTCGCATGGCGATATGGCGACCAATGCCGCCATGGTGCTGGCCAAACCTGCCGGCATGAACCCGCGCGCTTTGGCCGAGATGTTGGTGCCGCAATTGCTGGCTTCCGACAAAATCGAAACGGCTGAGATTGCCGGGCCGGGTTTTGTTAATTTGTGGTTGGCCGCATCTGTTTGGCTGGATTTGCTGCCGCATATTCTGACCACGGGCATCGCTTATGGCGACAGCCAAGGGCAGGGCAAGCTGAATGTTGAATATGTTTCTGCCAACCCGACCGGGCCGATGCATGTCGGTCATGCGCGTGGCGCAGTGTTTGGTGACGCGTTGGCGCGGCTGCTGGAAAAAACCGGCCATGACGTTTTGCGCGAATATTACATTAACGATGCCGGTTCGCAGGTGGATGTATTGGCCCGCTCAGCCTTGTTGCGCATGCGCGAGGCAATGGGTGAGGATATTGGCGAGATACCGGAAGGGCTGTATCCCGGTGATTATCTGGTGCCGGTCGGTGAAAAGCTGGCCGCTGAGCATGCCGAGCTGCTAAACGCGCCGGAAGATGAACAGCTCACGGTGGCGAAGTCTGTCGCCTTGCCGATGATGATGGATATGATACGCGCTGATTTGGCGGCGCTGGGCGTAGAGCATGCTTTCTTTTTGTCAGAGCAAAGCCTGCATGATGACGGCTCGGTCGACCGCGCGCTGGAAGCTTTGGATGCCAAGGGTCTGATTTATCAAGGCGTGCTGGAGCCGCCAAAAGGCAAAGAACCGCCGCCCGATTGGGAGCCGCAGCCGCAAACCCTGTTTAAATCGTCCGAATTTGGTGACGATAGCGACCGCGCCCTGAAAAAGTCAGATGGCAGCTGGACCTATTTCGCGCCCGACATTGCCTGCCACCACAATAAGGTGCAGCGCGGCTATACGCAGATGATTGATGTCTGGGGCGCTGACCATATTGGTTACATCAAACGCATGCAGTCTGCCGTTACTGCCATTACCGATGGTGAAGCGGCGCTGGAAGTTAAAGTCTGCAATCTCGTTAAGTTGATGCGCAGTGGCGAACCGGTAAAAATGTCGAAACGCGCCGGTAGCTTTATCACCCTGCGCGAAGTGGTCGATGAAGTCGGTAAAGACGCCGTGCGCTTTATGATGCTGACACGCAAAAATGATGCGCCTTTGGATTTCGACTTCGACGTGGTGAAAGACAAAAGCCGCGATAATCCGGTGTTCTATGTGCAATACGCGCATGCCCGTATTTGCTCGGTGTTGCGCAACGCCAAACAGGCCGGTTTTACCGAAGCAGAACTGGCCGATGGCGCATTGGCGTCAGTTGATGTGTCGTCGCTGCAAGACCCGGCTGAACTGGGATTGATTCGCAATCTGGCCAATTATCCGCGCATGCTGGCCTCGGCCGCTGAAGCGCGCGAGCCGCATCGGGTGGCGTTTTACCTGATGGATTTGGCTGCTGAGTTTCATGCGCTTTGGAATTTGGGCAAGGAACGCCTTGATTTGCGCTTCATTCAAGAAGATGACCGTGATGGCAGTTTGGCCCGCTTGGCACTTATCCGTGCCGCTGCCACCGTGCTGGCCTCCGGCCTCGGTGTAATCGGCGTGACACCTGAAGACGAAATGCGTTAGGGTGAGGGGAACAGTCTCAGCCAAAAAGGCCTGCAAATGACCATGTCGCAAAACGACCCCGGCGGATTTGAACGCAATTTCCTCGACAGTGATGTCGATTTGGAAATCGCGCACCCATCGCCGGGTGCTGAGATTTACTCGCGCACATCATCTTTTAATCTGCCATCGGCGCGGGTTATCGGTGCCGGGCTGGCGGTATTGTTTGCGGCCATGGGTGGCACCTATTTTTATGCTTTCCAGCAGGGTGTGGCCGAGGGGCAGCGCAGCTTGCCGCCGGTCGTATTGGCTGAAAACACGCCGATTAAAGTGCCCGCCGATCGGGTGCCGGGCGGTGTTGCCAAACCGGCTGATGATTTGAATATTTATGGCGTGATGCGCGGCGAGAAACCGGCCGTTGCGCCGGTCGTTAAACCGGCACCGGCCGATAATGCGCCGGGCACGATTGAAAGCCTGATTTCGCAATCGGATGACCCGTTTGCCGAAGCGCTGGCGCCGCGTCAGCAGCAACAGCCGCGCAACTCCATTGAAGTGCTGCGCGACAGCGGCAATGTAAAAGTGACACCGCCGCGCCCTGAACTGAATCGCGCTCCGCGCGCTACGCCGCCACAAGCGCAAACCGCACAGGCAGCCGAGCCGAAGGCGATTATCAAACCAGCCCCGCCGGTGCAAAAGGCTCAGCCAAAGCCGACCACCCAGCCACCGCAAGTGCAGGCCAAACCGAAGCCGAAACCGGTGGTTGCCAATACGGGCGGGCGTCAGGACTTTATGGTGCAATTGGCGGCGTCGCGGTCGCGCGCTTTGGCACGCGGCGTATATGCAAATTTGCAAAAGCAATATAATGACATTCTCGGTCGCCGTGACCCGCTCTTCTTGCGGGTTGATTTGGGCGATAAGGGGATTTTCTACCGCGTCAATGTACCGGGCTTTGCCAATCGTGAAGCGGCGACACAATTTTGCGCGACTTTGAAAAAACGCGGGCAGGACTGTCTTGTCAGAAAGTAGCCTTAGCGTCTCCAGTAATACCATGCCGGTGATTTTCGGTTTTGCCGGTCTCACGGTCAGTGAGGCTGAGGCCGCTTTTTTTCATGAAGTGCGGCCATGGGGCGTTATTTTGTTTGCCCGCAATATCGAAAGCCGAACGCAATTGCGCGCCCTGACCGATAGCCTGCGCGACATGTCAGGCAATCCGCATTTGCCGATATTGATTGACCAAGAGGGGGGTCGGGTGGCGCGTCTGCGTCCGCCGCTTGTGTCGGCTTATCCGCCAATGGGATTGTACGGCGAACTGTATCAGCAAGACAGCCATCGTGCCGTTGAAGCGGCGCGGCTTGGCGCTGCTTTATTGGCGCAAGACCTGTATGAGCTGGGCATCACCATTACATGCGCGCCGTGCCTTGATTTGCGGCTACCTGAAATGAGCGATGTGATTGGCGACCGAGCCTTTGGTGACGATGTTGAACGTGTTGTCACTTTGGGCCGTGCCGTACTGGACGGGCTGGAAATGGGCGGCGTGCTGCCGGTCATTAAGCATATTCCCGGCCATGGCCGCGCTGCGGTTGATAGCCATCACGATTTACCAATGATTGATGCCGATGTGCCGACGCTGCAAAAAACCGATTTCGAGGTGTTCAAGCAATTGAACCAAGCCCCGATGGCGATGACCGGCCATTTGCAATTCAACGCCATTGATGCGGCCAAGCCGTCAACGCTATCCAAGCCGGTGATTGAGGGTGTTGTGCGCGATTATATAGGGTTTGATGGCCTGCTGATGACCGATGATTTGTCGATGAAAGCGTTGACCGGCAGTTGG
>JBMHCM010000065.1:0-4679 GCA_049889915.1 Parvibaculales bacterium | reverse complement strand
GACCGTAAAGGGGTGACCATCACGCGGCATCATCTGCAGCCCTTTGCCCATTTGCCGGTATTTTCCGGCGACGGCGCGACGCTGCGGGCGGCTGATTTCATGGATATGCTGCGCGCATATCCGGTGCTGCGCAATCGCATGGTGGCGGCGCATTGGACCGGTAATCGTCGGTGGACGGTGCGGCTCGACCATGGCGGCAAAGTGCATTTGCCCGAAGGCAATATTGGCGAGGCGCTTGACCGGCTGATGCAGTTGGAAAAAGAGCGGCGCATTTTGGCCGTTGAGCGGCAGGAAATCGACCTGCGCTTGCCCGACCGTGTGTTGCTGCGGCCTGACAGTAAACGTTCTGACACCAAACGCACATCGGAGGTCGCCTCGTGAACAGTCCTCTGAGCCGTCAGCATTTCAAGAACCCGATCGCTGTGCCGCTGCGGCGCGGTCCGATTGCGGCGTTGGATGTCGGCACGTCGAAAGTTGCCTGCCTGATTGGCGAGCATATGGCCGATGGTAATGGTGAAGGCACAGCTGCCAAATTGCGTATTTCAGGCAGCGGCCATCAATTGTCGGAAGGCTTGGTGGCCGGCCAAGTGGTCGATATGCGGGCCGCGGAAGACGCTATTCGCTCCGCCGTTGATGCGGCCGAACGCATGGCCGGCATGGAAGTGCGTAATGTGGTCATCGGCATTGCCGCCAATCAATTGGTCAGCCAAATGGCCGAGGCGGAAGTGCCGTTAAACGGCCACGCCGTCACGCAAGAGCATATGGCACTCGCCCTACGACATGCCTATGAGGATTTCTGGTCAGAGGATTATGAAATCCTGCACGCCATTCCTATCGGCTACGGCATTGATAACAGCCATGGCATTATCGACCCGCGCGGTATGCATGGCGATGTGTTGAAAGTCACCATGCATATGATGGCGGCACCGGCCGGGCCGGTGCGCAATTTGCTGACCTGCATTGAGCAGTGTCATTTGCAATGCGAAAAATTGGTGGCGACCCCGTTTGCCAGTGGTCTTTCGACCCTGATGCAGGATGAGATTGACCTTGGTGTGCTGCATATTGATATGGGTGGCGGCACCACCAGCGCCAGCGTGTTTTATGAGGGCGAAGTGATGTTCTCGACCGTTGTGCCGGTTGGCGGACGCCATATCACGACCGATATTGCTCGTGGGCTAAACGTTTCCATGACCTCAGCCGAGCGCATCAAAACGCTCTATGGCAGCGCGCTGGCGACGCATGGTGGCGAGCGCGAGCAATTTGAGGTGCCGGTATTGGGCGGTGACCATCAAATGTTGCCGCGCACCGAGCTGACGAAAATCATTCGCCCGCGCTTGGAAGAAACTTTTGAGCTGGTCAATGATGCGCTGACCCGCAGCGGCTTGGGTCATCTGGCCGGTCGCCGGGTTGTGCTGACCGGTGGCGGGGCACAGCTCAATGGCGCACCGGAAGTGGCGCATACGATTTTGGAAAAACAAGCGCGCATTGCAACGCCAATGCGCCTGTCCGGCCTGCCTGAGGCCGCCGCCGGACCATCATTTGCGGCCTGTGCCGGTCTGTTGACCTATGCCGGGCGTAATCATGCCGATGCCGTTTTGAAGGAGGATCGCGCCGCCGGCGTGATGGGCTGGCTCGGCAGTTGGCTAAGGAGGAATATTTAATGCAGCTGCAAAATATGACATGTCCGACGAGAGAGAAGATTTCACAGACGATTTCACAGACATTGGCTGACGCCGTGTCGCGAGAAGCAACGGTCTTTAATTTGGGCGAAGACCGTAACTTTTCGACCGCAGAACTGAACTCGCCCAATTTTGGCGAGTAGAGAGGAGAAAGCTATGAGCATTCATCTGACCGTTCCCCCGAAAAAGGAACTGAAACCCCGTATTGTTGTGTTTGGTGTCGGCGGTGCCGGCGGCAATGCCGTGAATAATATGATCGCAGCCGGTCTGGAAGGGTGCGACTTCGTCGTTGCCAATACGGACGCGCAAGCACTGTCCAACTCAAGTGCCGACCGGCGTATCCAAATCGGTTCTAAACTGACTGAAGGCTTGGGTGCCGGTTCTGACCCGGAAGTCGGCCGCGCCGCCGCTGAGGAAACCATGGCGGAAATCGTCGATATGCTGCAAGGCGCGCATATGGCGTTTGTCACGGCCGGTATGGGTGGCGGCACCGGCACCGGTGCGGCGCCGGTGATTGCCCGCGCAGCCCGCGAGCAAGGTATTCTCACCGTTGGTGTGGTCACCAAGCCGTTTGACTTTGAAGGCGGTCGGCGCATGCGGGCGGCTGAGGGTGGCATTGAAGAGCTGGCCAAAGAAGTCGATACGCTGATTATCATTCCGAACCAAAACCTGTTCCGCATTGCCAATGCGCAAACCACATTTGCCGAAGCCTTTGCCTTGGCCGATGAGGTATTGCATTCAGGCGTTGCCGGTATCACCGACTTGATGATTAAGCCGGGCCTTATCAATCTCGACTTTGCCGATGTGCGCACCGTCATGAACGAGATGGGCAAGGCGATGATGGGCACCGGTGAAGCGGAAGGCGACAAACGCGCCATTGAGGCGGCGGAAGCGGCAATTGCCAATCCGCTGCTCGATGATGTGTCCATGCAAGGTGCCAATGGCGTGTTGATTAACATCACCGGCGGTGATGACATGACGCTGTATGAGCTTGACGAAGCGGCCAATCGCATCCGTCAGGAAGTCGATCCGGAAGCCAATATCATTGTCGGTTCAACCTTTGACGAAGCCCTGCGCGGCATTATGCGGGTCTCTGTTGTGGCGACCGGCATCGATGCGGCTGAAGGGCGTTTGCGGGCTTTGGATGGCGGTCGGGTTATTCCGATGACGGCCACGGAAACCCCGACAGCGCAGGCTGAGCCGGAAGCCGGTCTGCCACCGGTTGAGGAAATCACCGAAGCGGATATGCAAATCGGTCGTCCGGGTGCCGCGCCGGAAGCTGAAGCACCTGCTGCACCGGCTGAAACACCGGCGCAAGAAGGCGATAGCGACCTGCCGGGCTTCTTGGCCGGTCAGCAAGCGCAGCGTCCGAACATGCAACCCATACCGAAGCGCAAGCGGTCATTCATCGACCGGGTGTTCGGCAATAAAAAAGACAATGAGCCGGAACAAAGCCGTAGCGATGAGCAAGCGACACCGCGCATGGATGTTGCAGCAGCGGCCGAACCGGTGAAAGCCGAAATCGCACTGGCCGTCGACAAGGTTGAGCCGACCGTTGAAGCGCCGGTTGCGCCGGCCGTGGAAGCCCCGTTGGAAGTGGCGGAAACACAAGATGTCACCCCGTTGAGCCAGCCGGCTGCCTTTGGCGAAGAGCTGGACGGTGTGCGTGAAGAGCCGGCCCGTATCACGGCCGAATTGGAAGCGCCGCAAGAAGTGATGCAAGCACCACAAGAAGAAGTGGCGCAAACCGAAGCCTTGGATGTGGCTGAAGTGGGAATGCCGCAAGCGGAAACAGCCAAGGCAGATGCCGAAGTAAAGGCGGAGGTTAAAGCGGAAGTGAAGGCTGAAGCTAAACCGGTGGCCCCGAAAGTATCGGCGCCGGAAATGCCGGTCAGCGAGCCGACCGTCAACGCTGTTTCCAGTGCAGCCCCGGTGGCACCGCCTGTGCAAACCACAATGCAAACAACAATGAGCGGCGGCAGCAGCATGTCCGGCGCTTCTTACGACCAAGACCAGTTGGATATTCCGGCCTTCTTGCGTCGTTAAACGCTGAATAAGCAATTTCAGGCCCGGGCGGTGCAGAGGCATTGCCCGGGTCTTTTTCTGGCCGTTTTCTGCCGTTCTTGCTTTGTTTCATTTGTAACGAGAACGTAACAAAAGGCAATAAACTGTTATTTGTCGTGCGCCATCAGGTTTCGTAGAACAAGCTCACAAGAGCCCGACAGGGCAAGGAGACAAACCGATGGCCGCACCCGCCAGCCTTGCAGAGATGAACGAACAGTTCACCGCCGTAGCGCACCCCGCGCTGCCGGCTGCTGCGCGTATGGGTGTATGGCAAACCACATTGAATGATGTGGTTGAGATGAGCGGCATTGGTCTGCACTCTGGCAAGCAGGTTAATTTGACCCTGCGTCCGGCGGCTGCCGACCACGGTATTGTGTTTGTCCGCAGCGATATTGAACAGCAAGACGAAGCCAGCATCCCGGCCCTGTGCGCCAGCGTATGCGAGGTAACCCTGTCATCAAAAATCGGCAATGCGTTTGGCCATAAGGTCGGCACGGTTGAGCATTTGATGGCCGCCCTGGCTTTCCTGCGCATCGATAATGCGCTGATTGAAGTGGACGCCGCTGAAGTGCCGATTATGGACGGTAGCGCGCAGCCTTTCGTTGACGCTATCAACACTGTCGGCACACGTGAGCTGGGCATGGCCCGCCGTGTGCTGCGCATCAAAAAGCCGGTGCGTGTTACCCATGGGGACAGCTATTGCGAAATCGTGCCGGATGATGAGCGGGTTTTCGAAGCCGAGATTGATTTTGAAAGCGGTGCGATTGGTCGTCAGTCCTATGCGCTGAAACTGGATGATGACAGCGTTGACGCTGATGTCGTGAATGCCCGCACTTTCTGCATGTTGCAGCAGGTTGAAGCCATGCACGAGGCCGGTCTGGCTTTGGGCGGCTCTATGGATAACGCCATTGTTGTGGACGGTGATGCCGTGCTCAA